>JAFZHO010000008.1 GCA_017554835.1 Clostridia bacterium | reverse complement strand
TATAGAAAGACCATCATATCTTGTTGAGTTATGTTTCCATTCGGGTTAAAGGTTCCGTCTCCATTTCCCATTACGATTCCAATTCCTGAGGAGCTTGCCCATTTGACAGCATCATAAAAATAACTACTTGAAGGAACGTCAGAAAACTGAGTGACAGTTCCCACGGGGGATGGCTTGTTTAACATTCTCCAAAAAGCAACCACGATTTGCCCTCTTGTTATGTTATCGTTTGGTGAAAAAGTTGTGTCTGTTGTTCCTTTGATAATCTCGTGTTCATACAGGTATTTTACAGCTGAATAATAATCATCATCCGTAAATACGTCTGTATAATATTCTGACTGAACGGATGCTCCTACCGGCATAGCAATAGATAAAATCATACATAAACATAAAACAATACTTATAAATCTTTTTGTCATATTCTAACAATCCTTTCTAATAATTATTCAATGATACTAAAATGATTTTGTAAAAAAAGCAAGTCCACCTCCATAATGTTTTTTATTTCGTATCATCTTTGTTTTTATAATATCATAGAACTGTTTAATTGTCAACATTTTCCATTTTGGAACATTATATTCATAAAAAGTCAAAAATGTAAAAATTCCTCTCTTTTGGTAAAGAGAGGAATTTAATTTAATCTGTAAAGGCGTCCTTTAATTTTTCGAAGAAGCCCTTTTGTTTTGAATAGGTTTTTTTGCCTGAAAGCTCATCAAACTTTTTCAAAAGTTCTTTTTGCTCTTTTGAGAGATTTGTGGGTACTTCTACGTAAACTTTAACGTATTGGTCGCCTCTGCCGTAGCCGTTGATGCTTGGAACGCCCTTGCCTTTAAGGCGGAAGGTGGTATCAGTCTGAGTTCCTTCGGGGATTTCGTATTTTACCTTGCCGTCAACGGTTGGAACCTCAACCTCGCAGCCAAGTGCTGCCTGGGTATAGGTTAACGGGAATTCGCAGTATATATTCTGACCTTCTCTTTTGAAAATCTTATGAGAAGTAACTCTCACCGTGATAAGTAAATCTCCTGCCATACCACCGTTTGTTCCTGCGTTACCCTGACCTGAAAGGGAGATAGTCTGACCGTTATCGATGCCTTTTGGAATTTTTACGGAGATAGTCTTTTTATTATTGATTCTTCCGCTTCCGTGACATTTTGTGCAAGGGTCTTTGATAACAGTTCCTTTTCCGCCACAGGTTGAACAGGGTTTAGTGCTTGCAAAGGAGCCAAAAGGCGTTCTCTGGGTTGTTCTTACCTGACCCGTTCCGTTACAAGTAGGACAAGTAGCAGGGGAGGTGCCTTTTTTTGCGCCTGAACCGTAGCATTCATCGCATGCTTCGACCCTATCCACGCTGATGGTTTTTTCAGTTCCGAAAATGGCTTCTTCAAAAGAAATTGTTATTCCCGTATGAATATCCTGCCCTCGTCTTGGACCGTTTCTTCTTGAAGATGAGCCGCCGCCTCCGAAAAAGGACTCGAATATATCAGAAAAGCCACCCATATCGCCAAAATCAAACCCACCGCCACCGTAGGAATATCCGCCTCCACCGTAGTTTGGGTCAACTCCTGCATGGCCGAACTGGTCGTATTTTGATTTTTTTGACTCGTCGCTTAAAACCTCGTAGGCCTCGTTTACTTCTTTGAATTTTGCTTCTGCGGCAGAATCACCGGGGTTCATATCGGGATGATATTTTTTTGCCAGTTTTCTGTATGCTTTTTTTATTTCATCCTGGGTAGAACTTTTTGAAACGCCCAGGACTTCATAATAATCTCGTTTTTCTGCCATATATGCCTCCGCTAAGGGTGACAAGAGTTGAACCTGTCACGCCTGACAAATAATAATTTTTCGTTTTTTCTTGCCTCATCGTTCGCAATACGAAAATAAAGATGATGGGGGAATTTGAAATTCCCCCAGTATTATTAGTTATTGTCGTCAACTTCGTGGAAATCAGCATCAACAACGTTATCCTGCTTTGGAGCTTCCTGAGCGCCTGCATCCTCACCCTGAGGAGCGTTCTGCTGATAAAGTTTTGTTGCAAGTGGGTAGAATTTATTATTTAATTCTTCCATGCCTTTTTTGATTTCTTCAACGTTTCTTGTTTTGATAGTTTCGCGAAGTTTTGCGATTTCTTCCTCAACCGGTTTCTTTTCGTCTTCTGTTACTTTGTCGCCAAGGTCTTTGATAGTTTTTTCTGCCTGGTAGCAAAGCTGGTCAGCGTTATTAACGGTTTCGGTTTCTTCTTTGATTTTTTTATCTTCTGCAGCGTGAGCTTCTGCTTCTTTAACTGCTTTTTCGATTTCTTCATCAGAAAGGTTACTTGATGCAGTGATTGTAACTTTCTGTTCTTTACCTGTTCCAAGGTCTTTTGCAGAAACGTTAACAATACCGTTTGCATCTATATCAAAAGTTACTTCGATCTGAGGAATGCCTCTTGGAGCAGGCATAATTCCGTCAAGAATAAATCTGCCAAGAGTTTTATTATACTGAGCCATTTCTCTTTCACCCTGAAGAACGTGAACTTCAACGGATGGCTGATTATCAGCAGCAGTTGAGAAAATCTGCTTTTTATTTACGGGGATAGTGGTATTTCTTTCGATAATTTTTGTGAAAACGCCACCCATGGTTTCAATACCAAGGGATAGTGGAGTAACGTCAAGAAGAACAACGCCTTTAACGTCTCCGCCTAAAACGCCGCCCTGAATTGCAGCACCGATAGCAACGCATTCGTCAGGGTTAATTCCTTTATGTGGCTCTTTGCCGGTATAGCTTTTAACTGCTTCGCTAACGGCAGGAATTCTTGAAGAACCACCAACCATAAGAACTTTATCAATTTTATCAGGAGTAAGTCCTGCATCGGAGATTGCCTGTCTGACCGGGCCCATAGTAGCTTCAACAAGGTCTGAAGTAAGCTCGTTGAATTTAGCTCTTGTTAAAGTAGTGTCGAAATGCTTTGGACCTGTTGCATCTGCAGTGATGAAAGGAAGATTGATGTTTGAAGTAGTTACGCCGGAAAGCTCAATTTTCGCTTTTTCTGCAGCTTCTTTAAGTCTCTGCATAGCCATTTTATCGCCTGAAAGGTCAATGCCTGATTCTTTTTTGAATTCTTCTACAAGGTAGTTTATGATTTTGTTATCAAAATCGTCACCACCAAGACGGTTATTACCTGCAGTTGCAAGAACCTCAAAAACGCCGTCTGCGATTTCAAGAATTGAAACGTCGAATGTTCCGCCACCAAGGTCATAAACCATAATTTTCTGCTCTGCTTCTTTATCCATACCGTATGCAAGAGCGGCAGCAGTTGGCTCGTTTATAATACGAAGAACTTCAAGACCTGCGATTTTACCTGCGTCTTTTGTTGCCTGTCTCTGAGCGTCGCTGAAATAAGCAGGAACAGTGATTACTGCCTGAGAAACGCTCTGACCAAGATAACTTTCTGCATCGGATTTAAGTTTCTGAAGAATCATTGCAGAAATCTGCTGAGGGCTATAATCTTTGTCGTCAATTTTAACTTTTTTGTCTGTTCCCATATCTCTTTTGATAGAGCTTATGGTTTTATCGGGATTTGTGATGGCCTGTCTTTTAGCAACCTGGCCTACCATTCTTTCTCCGGTTTTTGAAAATGCAACAACGGAAGGAGTAGTTCTTGCGCCTTCTGCGTTGGCGATAACAGTTGCTTCGCCGCCTTCCATAACGGCAACGCAAGAGTTAGTTGTTCCTAAGTCGATACCAATAATTTTACTCATAATATTTACCTCCAAATATCTTAAAAATGATTTTACTGTTTATTAGTTTGCCACTTTCACCATGGATATTCTGATAATTTTATCACCTTTTTTATATCCCTTCTGAAAGACGTCAACAATTTTATTTTCTCCAAGTTCCTCATCCTCAACGTGCATTACAGCGTTATGAAGATTTGGGTCAAAGGTATCAGTTTCTATCTCCTCAACCCCAAGGGCTTTGAAAGAATCAAGGCACTGCTTTTTAATAAGTTCCACGCCCTCTTTCAAAGAGTCAAGGTCGTTTCCGTTATCAATGGCTCTTTCAATATTATCAAGAACGGGGATGAGTTTTTCTACTGCATCGCAAATGCCTGCGATATACATACCTTCTTTTTCTTTGATGTTTCGTTTTTTGAAATTATCATACTCGGCAAGAAGTCGAAGATAATCGTCTTTTTGTTTATCAAGTTCGGCTTTTAATTTTTCTGCCTCTGATGGTTCTTCTATAACTTCTTCAATTATTTCTTCTTTGATTTCTTCTTTTTCGCTCATATTATCAACTCCTGTCATCCTGGTCATCAAGCATAAAGGTTATTTTATCTTTCAGATATTCCAAAACGGCAACCGCCTTTGAATAATCCATTCTCGTAGGACCAACAAGCCCGAAAGACCCTTTTCCCATACCTTTTATATCGTATTGACAAGATATAATGGAAAGATCCTTTGCCTGCCCTGAAAGATTTTCATCGGAAATATAGATTTTGAAATCCTCACTATCTTGCTTGAAAATATCCGATAGCATCTGAAGATTATTGAAAAGAGAAAAAATATGCTTTGCTTTGCCAACGTCCTGAAATTCGGGATGGTCGAATATTTTTTCCTCGCCATCAACGTAAATATTCTGATAATTCATTTCGTTGAGTAGCATATCCTTGATGCTTTCGATGGCTTTATCGTATATGGAGCAGTTTTTCATAACCTCGGTAAGCACCATATTAAAAGTATCGCCGTTTATTTCATCGCAGGAAATTCCGCAAAGTTTTTCGTTTAGTATTTTTTCAAACTTTTCAAGGTCAATAAGGTTTATAACCTCGTTGGTTTTATAAATACTTTTAAGAACCTTTCCTGGGAAGAGGATAAAGCTGTATATCATTTAATTCGGGATAAGGATTTGCCCTATGAGCGGTTGGAGGAGAATATTCGGAAGTGCTTG
>JAFZHO010000098.1 GCA_017554835.1 Clostridia bacterium | reverse complement strand
CGAATTTTCACCTGACTTTATATAAGCTTATAAAGATTGTCAAAAAAAGTCGAAACCAAAAAGCCCTCCTTGTGTAAAGGAGGGGGGCACGCGAAAGCGTGACGGGAGGATTGTCAGAGCAGTTAAACAATCCCTCAGTCTCACTGAGTTCGACAGCTCCCTTTACACAAGGGAGCCTTTTTGCCTTCCGTCGTGGAGTGTCATCCTTAAGAGAAGAAATGCTCTTTCAAGATTCTTCGCTTCGTTAAAGAATGACAGAAAAGGGTATTTCGCAGCGAAGGATCTCGCTGTGTCCTGCTGAAATGCGGGCGGATATGGAATCCGCCCCTACGAAGAAAAATTATGTATTGTAGGGAAGGGATTTATCCCTTCCGTCATCGGAA
The DNA here is from genome assembly GCA_017554835.1 of Clostridia bacterium. Taxonomy (GTDB): domain Bacteria; phylum Bacillota; class Clostridia; order Oscillospirales; family RGIG7773; genus RGIG7773. The sequence goes on along the minus strand of JAFZHO010000098.1, from coordinate 6,116 downwards.
CGCATAAATGCGTTTCCTACGGCGTTAAATAATGCTTTGTGTGTTTGCGGGCGGGGATGGAACCCCGCCCCTACAATGATGAATTGCGCTTGGGTGAGATTGTTGGGACTTTCCTCCCTCGACTGTCCGAGAAAACGCCTCCCTTGCCTAAAGGGAGGGGGACCACGATAGTGGTGGAGGGATTCAAAAAATATAGAAAAAAGATCTATATAAAAAGAATCCCCCAGTCTTCGCTTCGTTTAGCCAGCCCCTTTAGGCAAGGGGGCCATTCAAAAGAAAAACCACCTCAATCTACGAGGTGGTTATGCATGTGGCTATTTATTATAAATTATTTTCGAGAATATCTCCGATTCGTTTGCAGGCAAGTCCATCGCCGTAGGGGTTTGATGCCTTGCTCATTTTATCGTATTCTGTTTTGTCTGTCAGAAGTTTTTTGAACTCGTTATAGATAGTTTCCTCACTTGTTCCAACAAGTTTCAAAGTTCCTGCTTTGATACCTTCGGGGCGCTCGGTTGTATCTCTCATAACAAGAACAGGTTTTCCAAGAGAGGGGGCTTCCTCCTGAATTCCGCCGCTATCTGTCAAAATCAGATAGGACCTTGCAAGGAAGTTATGGAAATCAAGAACGTCAAGTGGGTCGATGATTCTGATTCTATCGTGATTTCCCAAAATCTCTGCAGCTGCCTGACGGACAACGGGATTCATATGAATAGGGTAAATAACTTTTATATCGGGAGTTTCATCAACGATTCTCTTAATAGCGCTGAACATATTTCTAAGCGGCTGACCAAGATTTTCTCTTCTGTGGGCAGTGAGCATAATCAGACGGGAATCAGATGCCCAGTCAAGAATTTCGTGGGAATAATCATCTTTAACGGTTGTTTTAAGAGCGTCGATAGCGGTATTACCCGTTATAAAAATTGTTTCAGGGTTTTTGCCCTCTTTAAGAAGGTTATCTCTTGACATTTCAGTAGGAGCGAAATTGAATCTTGAAACGATTCCCACTGCTTGTCTATTAAACTCTTCGGGGAATGGGGAGTAGATATTATAGGTTCGAAGCCCTGCCTCAACGTGCCCAACGGGAATCTGAAGATAGAAGCATGCAAGGGCAGTTACAAAAGTGGTAGAAGTATCGCCGTGAACCAAAACAACGTCGGGCGCTTCTTTTTCAAGGACTTCTTTAATATTATTCAGAATATTCGTCGTTACATCGAAAAGAGTCTGCTTATCCTTCATAATAGAAAGGTCATAGTCGGGAGTAACGTCAAAGGCCTCAAGAACCATATCAAGCATCTGACGGTGCTGCCCCGTAACGCAAACAATAGTTTTCAAATTTTCGCGGGATTTAAGTTCGTTGACAAGGGGACACATTTTTATAGCTTCGGGTCTTGTTCCGAAAACGAGCATTACTTTTTTCATATATAATACCTCAAAAAACGTTTTTTATTATTTTATCATATTATATAGATTTTTTAAAGTATAAATTATATAATTAAATAAAAAGGGGTGATAATATGAGTAAATGCTTTGACTGTCCTCGAAAATGCGGCGGCGAAAGAGAAAATTTCAGTGGATTTTGCAAATCGGGCGAAAAAGCAAAAGTTTCAAAAGCGTATCTTCATTTATGGGAAGAACCCTGCATTTCGGGAGAAAATGGGTCGGGCACGGTTTTCTTTTCTGGGTGTAATTTAAGATGCTGTTTTTGCCAGAATCATAAAATTTCCCACGAGAATTTCGGGGTGGAGATATCCGATAAGCGACTTTCGGAAATTTTTCTCCAACTTCAGGAAAAAGGTGCTCATAATATTAACCTTGTCACTCCGTCTCATTTTTCGAAAAATATAATAAACGCCCTTGATTTAGTTAAAGATAAGCTTTCTATCCCCGTTTGCTATAATACGTCGGGCTACGATGACGCAGAAATAATAAAAGCTCTTGACCCCTACGTTGATATTTATCTTACGGATATAAAATTTTTTGATAGCGGGCTTTCGAAAAAATATATGAACTGCCCCGATTACTTTGAAAAAGTGAAAAAATCTCTTGATTTAATGATAAAAACAAAAGGAAAACCCCTTTTTGAAAACGGACTTCTGAAAAAAGGGGTTATAATAAGGCATCTTGTTATGCCTTGCTGTTATAGAGATTCCCTATCTATTCTTGAATTTCTCAATGAGAATTATTCAAAAGAGGATTTTCTTTTCAGTTTAATGAGCCAATATACTCCTATGGGATATATAGAGGATTTTCCCGAACTTAAAAGAACCGTTACCACCTACGAGTATGAAAAAGTTCTGAAAAAAGCCGAGGAATATTCTTTTGAAGGGTATTTTCAAAATAAAACCTCAGTTGGCGAAAATTTCATTCCTGACTTTGACTTGACAGGGATTGATTTTTAATGTATACTATTTTAGTAGATAAAGTTGTCCCATATCATTGGTGTTTATTATAATAAATTCTTCTTTATTATGTTGATTTTTATGCTATAAGTATATTGACAGAAGGTTTTTAAAGGTTTATACTGATGATATAAAATTTAATAGGTTTTATGTTACTGACGGAATAAGTGGGTTACCACGGGGAAACATAAAACTTGTAAGCCGACCGTCTGGGCAATTTTGTTACTTTAATAGAGTTACGAAATTGCCTTTTTGATTATATAGAACCAAGGAGGAATAAATATGAATTTTGAACAATGGAGCGGATTTAATAAGGGTAAATGGCAAGAGGAGATTAACGTATCCGACTTTATTTTGAATAACTATAAACTTTACGAAGGCGACGATAGCTTTTTAGAGGGCCCCACTGAGAGAACTAAAATGCTTACAGACCGTCTTAACACTCTTTTGCGCCTTGAAAGAGAGTATGGCGGAGTAGTTGATATTGATACCACTACCGTTTCTTCTTTAACAAACTATAAACCCGGTTATCTTGATAAAGAAAACGAGATAATCGTAGGTCTTCAGACTAATAGACCCCTTAAAAGAGGAGTAAACCCCTTTGGCGGAATCAGAATGGCTCGCCAGGCCTGCGAGGCATACGGATATAAACTATCCGAAAAAATCGAGAACGAATTCCAGTATAGAACAACTCATAACGACGGAGTTTTCCGCGTTTATACCGACGAAATGAGAAAAGCCCGTAAAAGTGGCGTTATTACGGGGCTTCCCGATGCATACGGCAGAGGAAGAATCATCGGTGATTACAGAAGAGTTGCCCTATATGGCGTTGATAAACTTATTGAAGAAAAAGAAAAAGATAAGGCAGAAAAAGGTCTTCTTGATATGGACGTTGATAATATCCGACTTCTTGAGGAGCTTCATCAGCAGATTAGCTTTCTGAATATGCTTAAAGAAATGGCATCAATGTATGGTTATGATATTTCACTTCCTGCAACTAACGCAAAAGAGGCAGTTCAGTGGACTTATTTTGCTTATCTTGCCGCTATTAAAGAGCAGAACGGTGCTGCCATGTCTCTTGGAAGAGTTTCAACTTTCTTTGATATTTATATCGAAAGAGATTTTGAAAAAGGAATTTTAAACGAAAAACAAGCCCAGGAGATTATAGACGATTTCGTTATGAAGCTTCGTATGGCGCGCCATCTTAGAACTCCTGATTATAACGAGCTTTTCGGTGGAGACCCAATGTGGATTACTGAGGCAGTTGGAGGAGTTGGCACGGATGGTAAGCCCCTTGTTACCAAAAACTCTTTCAGAATTTTGAATACACTTTATAACCTTGGCTCTGCTCCGGAACCTAACCTTACTATTTTGTGGTCTGAGAAGCTTCCCGAGGGATTTAAAAAATTCTGCGCAAAAGTTTCAATCGATACAGACTCAATCCAATACGAAAACGATGATATTATGCGCCCTGTTTATGGGGATGATTATGCAATCGCTTGCTGCGTTTCCGCTATGAAGGTTGGTAAGCAGATGCAGTTTTTCGGCGCAAGATGCAATTTGCCAAAAATGCTTCTTCTTGCCCTTAACGGCGGATACGATACTTTATCAGGAATTAATATGGGTCCTTCTATGGAGGTTTATTCCGATGAGGTTCTTGATTTTGACAAGGTATGGCAGCGACTTGATAAATATATGGTATGGCTTTGCCGACTTTACGTTAATACCATGAACGCCATCCATTATATGCACGATAAATACGCTTACGAAAAAATTCAGATGGCTCTTCATGATACCGACGTTGAGCGCCTCATGGCCTTTGGAGTTGCAGGACTTTCCGTTATTACCGACTCTTTAAGTGCTATAAAATATGCAAAAGTTTTTGTTAAACGAGATGAAAACGGCTATATCGTGGATTTTGATACAAGAGGCGAATTCCCCAAATACGGAAATGATGACGATAGAGTTGACGTAATTGCTCAGAGTATTTTGCAGAACGTTTCTGACGAGCTTAAAAAGACTCCGACTTATAGAAACGCAGAGCATACTCTTTCTGTTCTTACTATTACTTCAAACGTAATGTATGGTAAAAAGACCGGCTCAACCCCCGATGGCAGAAAGAAGGGCGAACCATTTGCTCCCGGTGCAAACCCAATGCATAACAGAGACGAAAACGGTGCTTTGGCTTCTCTTAACTCCGTTTCAAAGCTTGATTATGCTTGCTGCCGTGACGGTATTTCAAATACCTTCTCTATTACTCCTGATACTTTGGGTAAATCAGAGGATAACAGAGTTTCTAACCTTGTCAGCATTCTTGACGGATATTTCAAAAACGGGGCTCACCATATAAACGTAAACGTTCTTAATAAAGAAAAACTTATGGACGCTTACGAAAATCCCGAAAAATATCCTAATTTAACCATAAGAGTTTCGGGTTATGCCGTTCATTTCAATAAACTTTCTAAAGAACAGCAGAGGGAAGTTATATCAAGAACTTTCCATACTTCAATATAATTTTTGATAGAAGGCGGGATTTCAGGTGGTAAAAGGCAAAGTGCATTCATTCCAGAGTCTTGGAACTTTGGACGGACCGGGGCTTCGGTGCGTAGTTTTTATGCAGGGGTGCAATTTAAGATGCGCCTATTGCCATAATCCTGATACCTGGAATATGGATGGGGGAACTATTTTTTCTCCTGAAAAACTTTTTGAAAAAATAAAAAAGTTCAAAAACTATTTCGGCAAAGAGGGTGGCGTTACCGTTTCGGGCGGTGAGGCGCTACTTCAGAGTGATTTTGTTAAAGAGCTTTTTGTTCTATGCAAAATTGAGGGGATTTCCACCTGTCTTGATACTTCGGGAAGTATTATAAACGATAGCGTAAAAGAACTTCTCCGATATACTGATATTTGCCTTCTTGATATAAAAATGACTAACAAAGAGGATTATAAGAAATATACAAAAGGGTCTTTTTTAAAGACGATGGAATTTTTAAAACTTCTTCAGGAAAGAAATATCAGAACGATTATAAGGCAGGTAACGGTAAAAGGAATTACCGACGGCGAGGAAAATATTAAAAAACTTCTTGAAATAAAGAAAAACTTTTCCTGCGTTGAAAAAATTGAGTTTCTTCCTTTTAGAAAACTTTGCTCAGAAAAGTATAAAAAACTGGGTATACCCTTTCCTATGGAAGATATTCCCGAAACTACGGAAGAAAAAATCCTTGAACTGAATAAAAAATTAACGGAAGATTAGTTCTTCCGTTTTTTTATGTGGTATAATATATATTGAGGTGATAGTATGGAATTTCGTATGTTTGATTTAATAATGAAAAAACGAAAAGGCGATGCACTTTCAAAAGAGGAAATCGATTATATTATAGAGGGATATACAAAGGGCACTATCCCTGATTATCAGATGTCGGCTCTTCTTATGGCAATATATTTCAGAGGTCTTTCCGAGAGAGAGACTCTTGATCTGACTATGGCGATGGCAAAATCAGGAGATATGATGGATTTATCTGCCATTGAGGGAATAAAGGTTGATAAGCATAGCACGGGTGGCGTAGGAGATAAAACCACCCTCGTTATTGCGCCTATTGTTGCCGCTTGTGGTGGTAGAATTGCGAAAATGTCCGGCCGTGGACTTGGTCATACGGGGGGAACAGTTGATAAACTCTCTTCAATTCCCGGTTTCCAAGTTGAGATAGAGGCAAAAGAATT
>JAFZHO010000097.1 GCA_017554835.1 Clostridia bacterium | reverse complement strand
TCTTTTTTTGTTGTCTCTTTCTTTTCTTCCGTCTTTGGTTTTTCTACCACCACGGGTTTTGGCTTTGGCTTTTCCGTTATTTCGATGGTTACATCCTTTGTTATACCCTCGTCCTCTTTCATATTAAGAAGCTGAGTCGAAGGATTATAACTAATCCCCGAATATGAAACTGCGTCCTTTACCGTTCCTTTTTCAATAAGAAATTTAGAAACCGTTTTATCTGATTTAACGGTAACCTGGTATCTTTTTATAACGTTGATACTGCCTTTTCCATCTTCAACGGGAGAAAACTCTATCTTATCGTTTTTTGAAATATTCAGTTTTTCTTGCTCTAAAATTTCCTCAAGATTTGAATCTGAGGTTATAATCTCTCTCGTCTGTCCATATACGCAAAGACTTATTGTGTTTATAGATTCTGCCGAAACGCTTATAAAAGCAGAAGAGATTATAATCAATAATACGAGCGGTATAACTCTTTTATTAACTTTGAATTCGCCACGTGATACCGTCTCAAGTATTCTTTTTATACCCATAAAAATTTTTCTCCTAACGGTAGTTTTAAATTTATTATATGGTTTTTGTTTCTCTTTTTATTCACCGAGCAAAAATTTTATGCTCAAGGTTTTTGCATTATACCATACCATTTTCAAAAATGCAAGTTTGCCGTTAATTTTGCCCTTTCGACCTCGATTTTTCCGTCAAAAATGCAGTATTTTATGCAAAAACAGAGGATTTCAAAGGATTTTGGAGTTTTTGAGGGTTATTTTTTATATTTTTGCGATTTTTTCGATTTTTTCACAAAATTCAGAGAATTTTACCTTCCGAAAAAATTTTTTCAAGTTTTATAAAGTGGTATATTTTGTAATTTGTTGTTATATTATGTAAAATTTTATATGAATTATGCTAACGTAACAAAAAATGATTTTTGAAATTTTGTCAAAATTATATAAGACTTTTTGCCTCAAAATGATCCCCTTTTTTGAGAAATTTGAAAAATTTTTCATGTTATGATATTATATTATATGTAAATAAAAACCCAAAAGGTGATAATATGAAAGTTTTGATACTATCCTGCACAACGGGCCAAGGATATAACGAGGCAGGTCAGGCAATATACGAAGGCCTCAAAAAACGCAAAATTGATTGTGATTTTGAGGATGGTCTTTCCTTTGCAGACGAAAAAGCTCCCCGTGCAGTCGGCAGTGCATATAACTTAATAACTACTTATATACCAAAGATTCTTGGTGCAATTTATAAACTGGGCGAGTTTCTTTCTTTTAAGAAAATAAAATCCCCCGTTTATAAGGCCAACGAAAAATATAAAGAGGAACTATATAACTTCATAATCGACAACGGCTATGATATGGTTATAACGACCCATCTTTTTCCCGCTCAAGCCCTCTCCTCTTTAAAAGAAGAAAAGCGCATCAATACCCATTGCGTTGGCATAGTTGCAGACTATGCTCCGGCGCCCTTATGGGAAGAAACCCATCTTGATGCTTATATAATCGCCCATAAAGATATCGCATCAGATTTTATTTCAAAAGGAATTCCCGAGGAGAAACTTTTCCCTCTTGGAATCCCTGTAAAATCAGATTTTCTTGAAAAAACCGATAAGCTTACTGCAAGAGAAATTCTCGAAATCGAGCAGGATAAGCCAATGTATCTTATTATGACGGGAAGCATGGGCTACGGAAATATCGGTTCCCTTATCGTTTCTATCCTTAATAATTATAAGAATAAGGTTAATATCGTTGTTATGGGCGGAATCAATAAGAGAATGAAATCCTCTCTTCGAAGCAGATTTGCCCGTCAGAAAAACGTTTATATCAAAGGATATTCAAAAAGAATCCCTCTTTATATGGATGCTTGCGACGTTTTATTTACAAAGCCCGGTGCCCAGACCTCTACCGAGGCGGCGATAAAAAATATTCCCATTATTCTCACCGAGGAAATCCCCGGAGTTGAGGCGAAAAATGCCGAATTCTTCAAGGAAAAAGGTCTTGCTTTTTATGATACGGATATAAGTAACCAGTTATCCGCTGCGGCGAAACTTATCAGAAACGAGCAGGCAAGAAACGAAATGCTTGAAGCCCAGCAAAGAGAAATTAATAAAAACGCAGCTGAAGATATCTGCGACTTTATTCTGAATTTTAACAGGTAGCCACGCTACCTGTTTTTTTATTTGAAAAAAATCAAAATTTATAGTAAAATATATAGATAATATATAATAGGAAATGATTTTTATGAATATGGCTTATCTTGATAATAGCGCAACAACAAAAGTCTGCGACGAGGCAATATCAGCCGCAGTCGAAATGATGAATATAAACTTCGGCAACCCGTCTTCTCTCCACTGTCTCGGAGTTAATGCAGAAAAGCAGTTATCTCTTTCCAAATCTATTATAGGCGAGACTTTATCCTGCGAAAGAAGTAATATAATTTTCACCTCAGGTGGAACGGAAAGCAATAATATAGCCATATTCGGCGCAGTTAAGAAAAAACGCCGCGAGGGAAATAAAATTATAACTACCTCTATTGAGCATCCTTCCGTTTTAAACTGCTTCAAAGAGCTGGAAAAGGATTTTCAGGTAGTTTATATAAAACCCGATAAAGACGGAAAAATCCCTGTTTCTGAATTTCAAAAAGAAATTGACGAAAATACTATTCTTGTTTCCTGTATGCTTGTTAATAACGAAACGGGAGAAATTTTACCCTGCAAATTTATAAAGGATATAATAAAAGCAAAATCCTCTCCCGCTCTTTTTCATATAGATGCGGTGCAGGGATATTTAAAAATTCCTTTTAACCCCACTTCCTACGGGGCAGATCTGGTAACTATCAGCGCCCATAAAATCCACGGGATGAAAGGATGCGGCGCATTATATATAAAGGATAAGAATATTATCTCCACCACCGTTTTTGGCGGTGAGCAGGAGCAGAATATCCGTAGCGGCACTCAGAATATGCCGGGAATTGCGGCTTTTTCTGCTGCGGCAAAAAAAGGGTATGAAAGCATAAGAGAGAACTTTGAATATATCAAAGAGCTTAGGGCTTATCTTATCAATCGACTTTCGGAAATTTCTGATATTAAAATAAATTCACCATCAGACGGCGCTAATCATATATTAAATATATCGGTTATGAATCTTCAATCCGAGGTAATGCTTCATCATCTCGAGTCAATGAACGTTTTTGTTTCTGCGGGATCTGCCTGCTCCTCAAAAAACAAAGGCAAAAGTCACGTGCTTACCTCCATGGGACTTGATAACGAAAGAATAAATTCCGCTCTTCGTATTTCTCTATGTGCCGATAACGATAAAGAAGATATTGATATGCTTATCGACGGGCTTAAAAGTTGCAGAAAAAATCTCGTTGGCAGGAAAGGATAATAAAAATGAAAGAAATTATTTTATGTAAATTAGGCGAAATCGTTTTAAAAGGGCTTAACAGAAGCGCTTTTGAAAAATTACTTATTAAAAATATAAAAAAATCTCTCTCTTCCGTTGGCACCTGCGATATAAGCTGCAAGCAGTCAACCATAACTATTATTCCCCAGGACGATTTTTTTGATATTGATATTGCAGTTTCAAAGCTTCAGAAGGTTTTTGGCATTGTTGCTATTTCGAAAGCGGCTTTATGCGAAAAAGATTTTTCAGAGATAGTAAAAATCGCAAAAGAATATTTATATCTTCCCTTGTCAATGGCAAAAACCTTTAAAGTAAATGCAAAACGTTCGGATAAGGAATTTCCCATGAACTCCCCTCAGATCTGCGCAGAGCTTGGCGGAGAACTTTTAGAAACTTTTTCTAACCTTTCAGTTGACGTCAAAAACCCTCAGGTCACCGTAACGGTGGAAATCCGTGACCGTTTCGCCTTTGTTTCCTGCGAGAAATTTCAGGGCGCAGGGGGAATGCCCATCGGCTCAAACGGAAAATGCGCTCTTCTTTTATCAGGTGGAATCGACTCCCCCGTTGCCGGCTATATGATAGCAAAAAGAGGGGTTAGTCTTTGCTGTATTCATTTTTATTCCTACCCCTATACCTCGGAAAGAGCAAAAGAAAAAGTCCTTGACCTTGCAAAAATTATGACCGACTATTGCGGTGAGATGAAAGTTTTTATCGTTCCCTTCACTAAAATTCAGGAAGAAATCAAGAAAAACTGCAAAGAAGAAATGTTTACCCTCGTTATGCGAAGATATATGATGAAAATCGCCGAGAAAATCGCCCTTTCTCAAAACGCTTCGGGACTTGTTACGGGGGAAAGCATCGGCCAGGTGGCAAGTCAGACTCTATCTGCTCTTGCTGTTACGGATGATGCGGTTTCAATACCTGTTTTCCGTCCCGTTATTGGTATGGATAAAGAGGAGATAGTTCAGATTTCTAAAAAAATCAATACTTTTGAAACCTCTATTCTCCCCTATGAAGATTGCTGCACCGTATTTACTCCAAAGCACCCGAAAACAAAACCCGTTCTTAAATACGTTGTGTATGAGGAAAATAAGCTCGACAAAGAAAACCTCATTAACGAAGCAGTTGAAAACGTTGAAGTAATCATTTTATAAGGTGACAATATGAAAATTTTATTTATAGGCGACGTGGTAGGCGACGTAGGAACGGAGTTTCTTCTCAAAAACCTATCAAAAATAAAGGAGCAATTCTCTGCCGATGCCATAATTGCAAACATGGAAAACTGCGCCAAGGGAAACGGCGTTTCCATAAAAAACGCCGAAGCTCTTTATATGGCAGGAGTAGATTTTATGACGTCGGGAAACCACGTTTTCAAAAAACGGGAAATCTACGACTTCCTTGATGAAAAAGACTATATTATAAGACCTGCAAACTACCCTGCTTCAGCGCCGGGAAACGGCTTTGGCTTTTTTGAAATTCAAGGAAAAAGAATCTGCGTCATAAATCTTCTTGGCAGAACTTATATGGAACCTCTTAAAAGTCCATTTGAAAAAGCCGATGAAATCTTAGCCGAAGTAAAAGATAAAAGCGATATAATCATCGTGGATTTTCACGCCGAGGCAACAAGCGAAAAACTTGCCCTTGCAAACTATCTTGACGGCAGAGTAACGGCAGTAATCGGCACCCATACCCACGTTCAAACAAACGATGCAAAAATCCTTCCAAAAGGAAGTGGATATATAACCGACGCAGGAATGACGGGCCCCATAAACTCCATTCTCGGAGTGGAAACAGAAATTATTCTTGATAAATTTCTTACCCAACTTCCTCAGACTTTTAAAGAGGCCGAGGGAGATTGCAGCTGTGGACTCGTTTTGTTGGAATTAGACAAATTTAATCAGGTTTCTTCCATTAATAATCGTATATACGAATAAAGATATTACAAAACTATTAAAAATTTTGACAAAAACTCTTGATTTTTTCATAGTTTGAGTGTATATTATATATAGGAATATTATGATTATCTATTAGGAGGAAATACCCCATGGAGATTCTTCGCGTTTCCAGCAAATCAAATCCAAATTCCGTTGCCGGTGCATTGGCAGGAGTCATCAGAGAAAGTGGCTCTGCCGAAATTCAAGCCATTGGCGCAGGAGCAATTAACCAGGCAGTCAAGGCAGTTGCCATTGCCCGAGGTTTTTTGACCACTTCCGGAATTGATCTTATTTGCGTCCCCTCTTTTACAGACATCAAAATCCAGGATGAAGAACGCACCGCAATCAGACTAATCGTTGAACCAAGATAATAACCTTCTGTAAAAAAAATATATCCGCAGAGTATAAACTCTGCGGATTTTTTCATTTTGTATTATATTTTAAGAAATCTTCTTTTTTAACAAACCATTTTTTAATATGCATTATCACTCTGTAAATAACAACAGTCATTTTCCCCATATTAACGGGCTCTGAAAGGTCGATTTTCTCTCCGTCTCCTTTTATAATCCCCTGGGAAACGCAGTAATCAACTGCCTCTTTCTCCCATTCAAAAGGATTTTCTCTCGTAATAATTTTATCCTGCTTGTTAATAAGCTTCTGTCTAATGTGGTCATTTTCGGTAGATAATTTATTAAGTTTATTTGTTAAATCGTTTAATTTCTTTTCAAGCTTTCCGCATTTTTCAAGGGCTTTCAATTCTTCCTCCTCCTTTTTCTTGCCTGCACCGTATTTTTTATCGTATGCCCTATCGCACATATCAAGAAACTCTTCCCATCTGCCCGAATTTCTGATAGTTTTCGGGCAATTCTTTTTATAAGAGGAAAAATCATAATGCTGCCTCATATCACCACGCCACAAAGAAAATTTTTTATATAAATCTGCCACGAGCTCCGCAGTGTTTAAAAGGGCTTTTTCAAAATCTCCGTCTTTATTAACGCAAATTTCTATACCAATGGAATTTAAGTTTCCCGGCCCCTTCCCATCTCCTGCGTGGTAGGCGTTTTCCTTTTCGGGAATCATCTGATAAACGCACCGGTCATCAACGGCGAAATGATAGGAAACGTAATAACCGTCGTTTTCCCTTGCCTTTCTCATTAATAAATCTGCGTGAGCTTTTGCGTTTGCGCCTTTTGAGGTATTATCCGTTTCGTGAATGCAAATATAATATTTCGGATAGATTTTTCCGGGGCGAACGGTGCTTGATACGGGAATAATCTGTTTTATTAACTTCACTTTATTCTCCTGCGTCAAGTTTATCTTTTGTAATTTTCAAAAAATCCACTACCCATTTTGGAACGGCTTTTTCGTTGCACTGATAAAGGTTTTCGCAAATGGAAATACTTTCGTTGAAAATTATATAAAACCCGATTATAAGAGAAAAATGGGTGGAAAAAGGCATTTCCACGCCTATTCCCGAGGAAAGCGCGAGAGGAATGGAGAAATCCAGAAAAATTCCAAACATTAAAGATAGTAAAAGAACGATTTTCTTGAAAAAACCTTTCGTGCCTTTTTCACTATCCCAACCGTTTGAGATTATTTTCGCTTTTATAATCCCCGTTATAAAATCAAATACTATAACGGCGGAAACAAGTGCAATTATCAGATAATACTGTCTAAAAAAAGCCGCAATTCCACCAAATATTACTGAAAGGACTATTTTCATTTTTTCCATACTTTCACCTCCGAATATACTATGCATCATCTTCCGCAATCCATCCGTAAACGCCGGGCTCCCATACGTTGCCATCAGCGGTAGAAATCCATTTCCTTTCTAAATGGGTTACCTTGTCACCCTGATTATAAGCATCATAAGCCCCTATGGGCTGCGCCCACTGAGGATATTCTTCATTTGGGTCGCCGATTATCGCCCATAATGTTGGTGCCTTATGGGGCGCCCAATCTTCCTGAGACGTGTGTGATTGAATACATTTATATAATTTTCCTTCATACTGTCTGTAATCCCCGACTAAGTATGAAGCCCCATTTGACCAGGGCAAAAACATATCTACATGTTCCGTTGCCGTCACGTCATCCAACATACCGTTTTCCGCTAATTTAACGAAAGTAATGGAATTTACTAAATCCGCCTCATTCTGACGGGCTTCAAGCGATTCCTGTTTTTTTGCTTCTTTTACCAATCTTTGTTCTACTGACATATATTTAAACATATTATCCCTCCTATACTATGCAACAAACGGGCGAAACTCCGCGACTATTATTAGCCCCAAAATTACCGATTCCGCCATCAATACTCACGTATCTTATACTGAACGAACCCGCCGTATTAGGAGAACGAAGCCACCAATACGTAGGCGCGCCGTTCCAGAACCTTACTCTATTTGCATCACCTGTTGTTCCGGGCGCAGTCAAGGTAGTGTTTTCGGAATAATAGGAATATGCAACTCCTTCCGAAACGCCGTTATTTAACCCTCCAAAAACCTCAGTTATGGATGGCAAAAAGATCTTTTCCGTAGAAGTTTCACTATATCCACCATCTGTAACAGTATTATTAGCAGTTATTTTTCTCACTTCGCCAATAACGGAAAGGAACTCCTCGTCCAACCCTCTTAAAAATCCATCCATAGAATCTGCATAAGAAGGTTTCGCATCATACTGAGTCTTTTCTTCCCACCATTCTCCTGCTGCGTCATGGGAATTTAGCCATTGACGAATATTTGAACAAGCCCAGTTATTTGAGCCATACTGACTTCTTCTCAGGTCGGGATTAGTAGGTTCAGGTGCATCAAACTGAAGTGTTTCCCCACCGAGACAATCGTGCAACTGAATGGTCAGACTATTTTTATAATTCGAATCGGCCGGGGTATCCTGATTGATTCCAATAACATCCCAGACAAGAGGTCCATAGACTTCATGCTCACAAATAAACTGGTCTCCTATTTTAAATACCTTATCCCCAACGCCAAGTCGGACAAGCTGCTGAACCATAGCCCAGGAATTAATCTTGATAGGATAATCAAGTCCACCCCCTGCCTTAGTTGCGATCGCTTTAAGTAACGCATTCTGAGTATCCATTTTTTCGGTATAGGTTTCTTCAGAAATCAGATTTAAAACGTTTGACATTTTTCATATCCTCCTTAAATTTCTTCATATTCGATAACGGGTTTCCCGTCAACGAGTCTTAGTTTTGCGATGTAATCTTCGTTGCTTGAGGTATCTTTAACTGTAATACCATCAATTTCATCTCCCACTGCAGATGCGGCCGCCATCGCTTTTTCTGCCGCCTCTTCTGCCATGATAACGGATTTTTCCGCTTCCATAACCTTTTGAGTTTTTTCGTTTATTTCCTCGGTTAACTGAGTATAAATCTCAGGAGGAACGTTTGGAGGCGCAACTCCTTTTTTATATCCTGACGGATGAACGGTGAGAATAACCTCCTCCGTAGCAAGAAAATCCCCGCCAAAAACAGAAATTTTGAGTGCGCCGTTTTCAAAAGTAGGAAGGTTTTTTGCCTCAATTTTTCCGTTATTATCTATAAGGCAGTTATATACCTTATCGTTAACGCTTATCGCCGCAGTTTTGATAAAACCCGACCATTCTTCCGAAAACTCAAAAGATAAATTAAAATAGTTTTTGCTGTCTGCGATGATTTTTTCCGTAAATGCAGGAAAAATACTTAAACCGCAGACGTTAAATTTAAGGTTTTTCATATTATTCTCCTTTGCTAAAATATTTGATATAAATACTTTAATATAAAACCATAGTAAAAAACCATCGCAAAAAGGCGGACAGATTTCTCTGTCCGCCTTTCAAAACTCGTAATAAAAAAAGTGAACGGCAAATTTGCCGTTCACTTTATTTAAAGTCTATAGACTTCTTATTCTGTTAAAGCTGCAGTAACCATTTTGATGATTTCGCATCTTAGAATGTCGCCTGTTGGGTTGATAGTATATCCGCCTTCAACTGGGTTACCTTCAACGATCTTAGCGTTTACAAGGTATTTAATATTGTCAACAAACCAAGTTGCAATCTTATCAGCATCAACGAATTTAGATAGATCAGTTGCTTTGTAGTCTTCTGATTTATC
>JAFZHO010000096.1 GCA_017554835.1 Clostridia bacterium | reverse complement strand
TGTACTCCTTAAAAATGCTTATTCTTCGTCAGATGCCTTTGAAACGATAACGTTAACCATAATACCAAGAATAAGTGCACAAGCAACAGAAGTAATTGTAATCTGTCCGAAGTTAAGTGTAAGACCACCGATACCTGCGATAAGGATTGATGAAACAACAAAGAGATTCTTGTTGAGGTTTAAGTTAACGTTCTGTACCATCTTAAGACCTGATACAGCGATAAATCCATAAAGTGCCATACAAACGCCACCCATTACGCAAGATGGGATAGAGTTAACAAACGCAATAAATGGTGAAATGAAAGCGATTCCGATGGCCATAATTGCCGCTGTTATAATAGTGTAAACAGAAGCGTTTTTGGTAATAGCAACGCAACCAACTGATTCGCCATAAGTAGTATTTGGGCAACCACCAAAGATAGAACCTAAGAAAGAACCGATACCGTCACCAAGAAGAGTTCTATGTAGACCCGGTTCAACAAGAAGGTCTTCTTCGATAATTGAAGAAATATTTTTATGGTCTGCAATATGCTCAGCGAAAACAACGAATGCAACAGGAATATAAGCAACAGCTATAGTTCCAATATATGCGCCGTTAAGTTCGCCAACGCCTTTGATAGCAGTTAGGAAAGTGAAATCAGGAACTGAGAAGAAGGTTTTAATTGTGATTCCATCTGCAAAAAGAGCTTTAATTGGCTCAAGGTTAAGAATTTTTATAGAATCTATGCCTGTTGCATTTCCTATAAGAGTATATACAAGAGCTAAAGCGTAACCACCAAGAATACCAAAAATGAATGGAATAAGTTTACCGTATTTTTTGCCGTAAACTGAGCATGCAATTGTTATAAATAAAGTAGTTAATCCGCAAATAACAGCAATTATAGGAGATGCTTCAACGCCTGGGATGCTACCTTTTGTAAGGTCGCCGATAGCGTTACCTGCAAGGGATAGACCGATGATTGCAACTGTTGGTCCGATAACTGCGGCAGGCATTAATTTATTAATCCAGTTAACGCCGGCAAATTTAACGATAATTGCGATGATAACGTAGATAAGGCCTGCAAATAGTGCACCAATTATAAGACCTAAATAGCCAAGACTCATAGAAACTCCGCCTGCAAATGCTGCAAACATAGAGTTAATAAATGCAAATGATGAGCCAAGGAAAACGGGGCTTTTTGCTTTTGTGCAAATTACGTAGAACAAAGTTCCAACACCTGCGCCAACAAGAGCAGCGGCAGGACTCATTCCGTTACCGATGATAACAGGAACAACAAGGGTAGCCGTCATGATTGCTAAAAGTTGCTGAATGGCAAAAATAATCATCTGGCCAAATTTTGGTTTGTCTTTTACGCCGTAGATAAGTTTCATTGATTTTTTCCTTCTTTCATATTAAATATGGATAAAGATTTATCCCTTTAATTTTACTCTTTTCGATATATTATGTCAATATAATTAAAAGAAAACACTGCAAGAAAAATTTCTGCAGCGTTTTCTGAAAAATTATATTATTCTTCGGTAATTTTGAAGATTCTTACGGTATGAGGTCTTAAAACGAGAAGTAAAGCATCTGTATCAGGCAAGTCTTCCTTAGCCCATAGGTCGCGGATTTTAGACCATTTATCAAGGAAAATCTTTGTTCTTTCTGCCTCGTTTCCAAGGTTCATTGCCATAATAGCATAGGTGCCATCGTGAAGTTTTCTTTTATAAACGTGAACGTTGTTATCTATCATCATTGGCTTAGCGCTTTCAAAAGCGATATCCTGGTTTACTTCAAGAATTTCTTCGTTACAATATATTGATAATTCAAGCTCACTCAGATTATCAAGTCTGGAACTTATCTGAATAGGTGAGCCAACAAATGCTCTCATGGAATAAACAAGGATTTTTTCGTCGTCTGTGTATTCGCAGCCGTTCTCAAATATATCACATTCACCAAAATCAAGCATATCAAGGTCGAAGAAATGGCCTTTATTCATTGGAGTTAAGAAATTTATTCTCATATAATTTCTATATCCTTCATAAAGTTCCTTGAAGTTATCCCAGGTTCCCCAGCTATCAACGCCGTTTCTATAACAGTTAACGTATTTGCTCCAATAGTGAGAATATTCGGGACGGGCACCAACGGAAACGCAGTAGCCGAAATCTCTTGGCGCAGAGTGAAGCTCTTTTCTCATAAGTTCGGCATTATATGGGTCGCAGGGTTTCCAGTCGTATTTAAGATAGTCAAATCCCCATTCCGTCCACTGCTGAACGCAGTTTTTCTCTTTACGGATAACGCCGATATCGCAATATACCGCTGAATGTATTTCATCAGGTTCGCCCTGGGTGCATCCCGGAATTGATTTAAACTCTTTTGGACATCCCCATGCAGACAGCATCGGAGTTGAATAAATTCCTGCTTTTAGTCCGTATGAATGAATAGTATCACACATTTTTTTCATATCGGGGAATTTATCGTTTGGCATAATTGCATCGTATTTTCCGCCGTAATCTTTCTGCCAACCGGAGTCGGTGTTGATATAGCTATATCCGTATTCTGTAATACCTGTTTCAACCATGCGTTTTGCAGAATGCTCCATTTTCTCCTGAGAAACGGCAGACTCATAAGCGTTCCAGCTTGTGAAGCCCAAAAGGGGAGTAAGAAGAACGCAGTTTTCTTTTATTTCAAAGTTAACGGTTTTTTCATATGTTCCAAGTGCATTCTCGGCTTTGAAGGTGATTGGATAAACTCCTTCTTCTGAAACACTTCCCGTGATAATTCCGTTTTCAAGGGTAAGGCCTTCGGGCAGATTTTCTGCGCTATATTTAATTGGTCTTTCGCCCGTAACGGGAATTCTTAGTATTATTGGTTTTTTCGGTGAAGCGCCAAATATATCAGGAAGGTTGATACGAGGAGCGCCTTCGAAGGGTTTTGAAATAGCAATTTTGGTATAATGCATAAATTCATCTCCTAATTAAATATACTATTATTCTACTATATATTAATAGTAACTTATATTGACAAAACATATTTTTATATAGTAAAATCATACTTGACATATCGCGAATGATATGTCAGGAAAAGAATTATTATTTTTAAGGCGTGACAGGGTCAACTCTTGTCACCTTAGGTGATAGTATGAGACACGTATTTTCAGAATATGACGAAAAAGAAAATTTCTACGTTATATCCTACGGTATAGAAGATGTTTCCGAGGACGCCCATTGGGGAAAGGGTAGGAGAAACGTATATATTATTCATTACGTTTTATCGGGAGAAGGATATTATAACGGCGTTAAAGTTAAAGAAGGCCAGGGCTTTTTTATAAAAAAAGGAAAGATGCATCAATATGAATCTTCCAAAGAAAATCCCTGGAAATATTTCTGGATAAGCATAAACGGCGATAAAGCACTTGAAATCTGCAAAAGATATCTTTCTTTCAATAAGCAGGGAATTTTTGACTTTCATTTCAAAGGTGAACTTAACCACTTTGCAAAAGGTTTTTTTAATAAATATAATACCTTAAGTTCGGCAAAAGCCCTTGGGGTTTTCTGGCTTTTGATGTCTTATCACGAAAAAGAGGAGAAGTCCAAAGGCAACGAATATATTATCGAAGCAAAAAAATATATGGAGCAGAACTATTATAGAAGTCTTAGCATTTGCGAGGTTGCGGATATGCTTCATATAAGTGATAGATACTTATATAATCTTTTCATTCGTTATGATGGGGTTTCGCCGAAAAAATATCTTAATGATTTGAGACTCAATCGTGCCTGCGAACTATTAAAAAATCATAATATGACAGTTACTGAGGTTGCAATGTCGGTTGGGTTTGAAGACGTGCTTACTTTTTCGAGATTTTTTAAAAAGAATATGCTCATTTCGCCTACGGAGTTTAGAAATTAAGGAGAATAATATGAAAAAAGAATCAATAATTCAGATGATAAAGTTCACGGCGTTTTCAATATCAGCAGGCGTAATTCAGGTTGCATCTTTTGCTCTTTTAAATGAGCTTCTTCACCTTATGTATTGGCCTGCATATCTTATTTCTCTTATTTTATCAATTATCTGGAACTTTACTCTTAATAGAGAATTTACTTTTAAATCCGCAGCAAATATTCCCGTTGCAATGGCAAAACTTCTTTGTTTTTATTTGGTTTTCACACCCCTTTCCACCTGGCTTGGCCATATAGCAGAGGGCGTGGGAATAAATGATTATATAATTCTTGCGGTTACAATGATTTCTAATTTTGTTCTTGAATTTTTATTTTCCAAGTTCATTATATATAAAAACCAGGAAAATACTAAAACAAAGAAAAAATGATAAAAATCCATTTTGTTTAGTGCGGAGAATTTTACTATGAATATTTTAAAAAAGAGAAAAAAATCCATTTCCTCAGTTCAGATGATTTTGCTTGGATTTTTTATGATTATTATTTTGGGCAGTTTTTTGCTATGGCTTCCCGTAAGTTCAAATAGCGGACAGTCGGTGAAATTTACTGATGCTCTTTTTACGGCAACAACCGCCACCTGCGTTACGGGACTTGTAACGGTTCCTACGGTATCAACCTGGAGTGTATTTGGTCAATGCGTTATACTTTTTCTTATTCAGATAGGGGGACTTGGGGTTATAACCGTTGCATCGGGCGTGATGCTATTACTTGGCAAAAAAATAGGACTTGATAATAGAATTTTAATTCAGGATTCGTTTAATCTTAACTCTCTTTCAGGTATAGTTAGATTTATTAAAAAAGTAATAATTGGAACCTTTATAATCGAAGGAATAGGCGCGTTATTATATATGATCGTCTTTGTTCCTGAATTTGGCTTGAAGGGAATATGGATATCGGTTTTCACTTCGGTTTCTGCCTTTTGCAATGCGGGAATTGATATAATTGCAGAAAATAGTTTATGCGATTACGTATTGAACCCATTAATAAATATAACTACTGCGGCGCTTATAATTCTGGGTGGAATCGGATTTGTTGTCTGGTGGGATATTATTTCTGTAATAAAGGATAAAAAGCGAAGACGATGGAAATTTTTAACCCTGCATAGTAAAATGGCACTATCCGTTACCTTTATTCTTCTTATAATCGGAACAATACTGATTTTTATATTTGAATATAATAATCCATTGACCATGAAAGAATTTACTATTTTCGAAAAATTGGAAGCGTCATTTTTTCAGTCTGTAACAACGAGAACTGCCGGTTTTGCAACTATACCTCAGGAGAATTTATCAAATGCCTCAGCGTTGATATCACTGATATTGATGTTTATAGGAGGGTCGCCCGTCGGCACTGCAGGAGGCGTCAAAACGGTTACTCTGTTCGTGCTTTTTGTTACTGCCATATCAGTTATAAGAAATAAAAAAACTGTTGACGTATTTAATAGACAACTATCAGAAAAAACGGTAAAAAAGGCGATAGGGGTATTTATTGTTTCTGTTTCCGTTGCTTTGATATCAACTATGTTGTTATGTATGGCATGCCAGGGGAATTTTCTTGATATAGTATATGAAACGGTAAGTGCAACGGCAACTGTTGGACTTACGAGAAATTTCACTTCAACGCTAAATATTTTTGGAAAATTTATAATAATCGCAACTATGTATTTTGGGCGTGTTGGTCCTATATCTATGTTCGTGGCATTAAATATCAGAAAAGGTAGCGAAAATATAGTTTTAAATCCTTTCGAGGAAATAAGCGTAGGATAAAAGGAGAAAATAATTATGAGTATAAATAAAAGTTATGCAGTATTCGGACTTGGCAGATATGGCAGGTCAGTGGCAAAGGAATTGATTGATAACGGAGCAGAAGTTATTGCAGTTGATCATAACTATAAAATAGTTGAGGAATGTTCAACTATTTTTCCCGTATGTAAATGCGCAGATATAACAGATTCCGAAGTTATAAAGCATCTTGGAATATCCAATATTGATACGGTAATAATCGCTATTGCAGGCCATTTTGAAGCAAGTGTAATGGCAACTATGCTTTGCAAAGAGGCAGGAGT
>JAFZHO010000095.1 GCA_017554835.1 Clostridia bacterium | reverse complement strand
GTGGAAACGAGAATCTGGGTTTTATTTTCGGCAAAACTATTCATTATTTTATCTTTTTCTGCTGATTTTAGTTTGCCGTGGATAAGTCCAACGTTATAATCAGGAAAAATTTTCTGAAGATTTTCGGCATAGGTAGTTGCCGCTTTTAAGTCCTCGTTTTCGTTCTCGTCAACAAGGGGACAAACGATATAAACCTGATTATTATTTGAAATATGATTTTTTATAAAATTATAGATTCTGTTTTGGTATTTGCTGTCAACAAAATAGGTATCAACTTTTTGCCTTCCCGGTGGAAGCTCATCGATTACGGAGATATCCAAATCGCCATACATAATAAGAGCCAGAGTTCTCGGAATAGGAGTTGCACTCATAACGAGAACGTGAGGATTTTCACTCTTATCGGCAAGACTTGCCCTTTGCCAAACGCCAAAGCGATGCTGTTCATCGGTTATAACGAGAGAAAGATTTTTGAATTTTATATCATCTGATATAAGGGAATGGGTGCCGACTACAAGGTCGGTTTCGCCGTTTTCCAGGCGGGATTTGATTAAATCCTTTTCTTTTTTGGTGGTAGAAGAAGTAAGAAGGTCAACTTTTATTCCAAAAGGAGATAGAGTTTCGCAGAAATAATCATAGTGCTGCTTTGCCAGAATTTCCGTAGGCACCATAAGGGCAGACTGAAGATTATTTTTTGAAATGATATAGCATAACGCTGCGGCAACGAGGGTCTTTCCACTTCCCACGTCGCCCTGGATAAGTCTATTCATAGAATAGTCTCTTCCCATATCGGCTATTGCCTCGTTAATGCAACGAATTTGAGCGTTTGTTGGCTTATAGGGGAGAGAGGAATAGAATTTATCAAGTTCTGTGAAATTGATTTTATGAGCCGTTTTCTTTTTCTCACGGTTTTTAAGCATAAACATTCCAAGCTGCAAAGTTAAAAGTTCCTCAAAAGCAAGGCGTTTTCTCGCCTTATCAAGAAACTCTAAATCCTTTGGGAAATGAATATTAAGATATGCCTGCTCTTTTGAAATCAGGTCGAATTTATTTATAATAGGCGGGGGAAGGGTTTCGGAAAATTCCTGAATAGCAATAATACTGCCTTTGATAACCTTTCGCATAATGTCCTGGCTTAGGCCTTTTGTTAAACTATAAATAGGCAGAATTTCCCCTTTTGGAGTTTTGGAAATAATGGGTTCAACGGCAGGGTTAGTCATTTTGAATGAGGTTAAATCTCCTGATATTTTTCCGTAGAAAAGATAGGTTTCGCCTTTTTGGAGTTTTTCTGCTATATATTTATTATTAAAGAAAATAACGGGCATAGAAGCCGTTTCGTCGGATATTGTGAATTTTATAAGGTCTTGTCTGCTTTTGGTTTTTGAAATACGTATGTTTGAAGTAATGGTGGCAACTACTGCCTGATTTTCATCTAAAGTTGCATCTTTGATTTTAACGATGGTTGTTCTATCCTCGTATCCTCTTGGGAAAAAACTAAGAAGATCATAAAGAGTCTTTATCTCTAATTTTGAAAAAAGAGCGGCTCTTTTATCACCAACACCTTTTATATATTTTATATCTCGTTCCAAAAGCATAATATCACCTCTATTCTTTCTTTATAATAACAATTTTTAAGGATGATTTCAAGTTTTGCTATGGATTTAATTAGTAATTTGTTGTATAATTAAAAAAGATTTATAAAAGGAGAGATATGTTTTGCAGACGTTTTTGTTTATTTTTCTATACGTATGCTTTTTTGCATTCACGGGAATGAGAATATATCATCTGAATTTTGCCGTTGATTCTGAGACGGGATTTTTTATCCATAATCATATAAGCGTATATATTCTTTTTGCTATGATAATAGTTGCCGTTATTTTTTACGGAATTTTATATCTTTTGAAAAGAAAGGTTCAGCTATCCTGTTATGAGGCATTTGATAAGAAAATTCCTCTTGTTGTCGTTTCGGGAATTCTGGCGGCGCTTTTCCTCTCTGAAGGAATACTTGAAACTATAAGCGCCTTTATAAACGTTACACTTAATATTGCAATAGGGGCAAAAATAGTTTCAAGTTTTGTTACTGCGGCATTCTTTATTATGCTTTTATTCAGAATTTATGAAAAAAAACCTGCAGATAGTTTATTTTCCCTTTGCTCATTAGGATTTGTTATCTGGTCTATGAGCAATATATTAACCCCGTTTATTGTTGATACTGCGGTTAATACTATCTCCGAATATACTTTTACTATTTTATATTATTGTGCTTTGTGCGCATTTTCTATGGCTTTTGCAAAATTTATTTCAGGAAGAAAAAATATATACGGCGTTTTTGTTACGTCTTCCATAAGTGTAATTTTCTCGGGAATTTTGAATATTGCCCCTGCCGTTTCCGCTTTATTCGGTGGAGAAAAAGCAGGATGGAATTTTAATATAACTACGGTTATTTCTTATGGTGTATTTTTATTTTTAATATTTGTTAATTTTTATTGCGGAAAATATATAGCAGAAGAAAAAGCTGAATAATGGCAATAATATAAGAAAACAGAGAAGAGGTAAATCATGAAAAAAATCATTGCTTTAACGATGTGTTTAATTTTGTGTTTAGGGCTTTTTGGTTGCTCAAAAAAAGAGGCCTTGGATAATCTTTCAAAGGGTGGTGTCATTTCGGGCAACGTTTATGAAAATAAGGATATGGGGCTTCGTATAACCATTCCAAGCGGGGAAAGTTTTTATTCTACATCAGAGATAGAAAAAGAGATTTTCGGTGCAGAGGACGTTGACGAAGATATAAAAAATAAAGCAAGAGAAAAAACCCTTGTTTTTGCATATTCATCGGGAATGATGGATGGTGGCGAGCATTATCTTTGCGCAATGGCTCTTGCGGATAAAAAATCCAAAAAAAGCTTTTTCAAAACCTATGATGAGGTTTATTCCACTCAGGACGGAATTACGGGAGAGTATGAGTCTTTTACCGAAAAAATCGGAAATATAGAATTCGAAAAAAGAGTTTATCAGGTAGAAACCTCGGCGTTCCAGATAAAAACAACCGTTTATTACGGATTCTATAACGATATTGCAATTAATATCAGTTATATGGGAGACTCAGTTAAAATAGAAAGTATAAAATAATGCTTTACAAAACAGCAAAGTTATGTTATAATGGCTTTCGTATGATTACCTTGCCTTAAAATCGTGGATAAAGGCCTTTATCATAAGGATTTCACCCGCCCGATTTTCAGGTAATGGCGTATCAAATATTTATGGAGGTGAAGTTTCATGCTAAAAGAAAGAAAAACTCAGATTATTCTTGATAATGCACGTCATGAAGGAGATACCGGTTCTCCAGAGGTTCAGATCGCTATTCTTACTGAAAGAATCAACGAGCTTACTGAGCACCTAAAAGTTCATACTCATGACCATCATTCAAGAAGAGGTCTTTTGCAGATGGTTGGTAAGAGAAGAAACCTTTTGAACTATCTTACTAAAATCGATATCGAAAGATACCGTGCTATCATCAAAAAACTTGGTATCAGAAAATAATCATGAAATTAAAAGGGTGAAAGCATTTTTACTTAAAAAAATGCTTTTATCCTTTTTATTTTGCTAACAAACTAAATCAAGGAGCAGAAAGAACGTATCTTTAGCAGTTTAAAGATATTGATTTTTTCGATATTTTTGAAGTGCTAAAGCTCTTTACTGCTCCTAATAAAATGGAGGAAAATAAAATGTCAGAATTTAAAGTTTATGAAACCACTCTTGCAGGCAGAAAACTTATAATCGAAACTGGTAAATTCTCTGCTCTTGCAAACGGTTCAGTTACCGTCAGATACGGTGAAACAGTTGTTATGGCTAACGTAACAGCAGCTAAACAGCCAAGAGAAGGAATCGATTTCTTCCCTCTTGCAGTAGATTTCGAAGAGAGAATGTATTCCGTTGGTAAAATCCCCGGTGGATACCTAAAAAGAGAAGGTCGTCCTTCTGAAAAAGCTATTCTTGCTTCAAGACTTATTGATAGACCAATAAGACCACTTTTCCCAAAAGATTTGAGAAACGACGTAGTAGTTGCAGTTACTGTTTTATCAGTTGACCCTGATAACTCACCTGAAATCGCAGGTATGATTGCGGCATCTGCTGCTCTTTCTATCTCTGATATTCCTTTTGATGGACCTATCGGTGGCGTTAGCGTTGGTCTTGTTGAAAACGAGATTGTTATTAACCCAACCTTAGAGCAGAGAGGAAAATCCGACCTTAATATGACTGTTGCCGCTACTGCTGAAAGAGTTTGTATGATTGAGGCAGGGGCTAACGAAGTTCCCGAAGATATCGTTATCAAAGGTATTTTCAAAGCTCACGAGGTTATTAAGGAAACTGTTGCTTTCATTAAAGGCATTCAGGATGAAATCGGAAAAGAAAAATTCTCTTACGAGAGCTTCGAAGTTGACCACGATATGTATGAAGATATCAAAGCATACTGTATCGACGCTTTGAAAGACGCTCTTGATACTGCAGATAAGCAGACTCGTGATGATAAAGTTGCTGAGGTTCTTGCTGACGTAAACGCTCATTTCGAGGAAAAATATCCTGAAATGTCTGCTCAAATCGGCGAGTGCTTATATAAACTTCAGAAAGAAACTGTTCGTGACTGGATTTTCGTTGAAGGAAAACGTGTTGACGGCAGAACTTTGGACCAGATTCGTCCACTTTCAGGTGAGGTTGGACTTCTTCCAAGAGCTCACGGAACAGGTCTTTTCCAGAGAGGTCTTACCCAGGTTCTTACCGTTGCAACTCTTGGCCCAATAAGCGAAGTTCAGAGACTTGACGGTATCGACGAAGAAGAATCAAAAAGATATATGCATCACTATAACTTCCCGCCATATTCAGTTGGTGAGGCAAGAAGCGCAAGAAGCCCCGGAAGACGTGAAATCGGTCACGGTGCTCTTGCTGAAAGAGCTTTGGAACCTGTTATTCCATCTGAGGAAGAATTCCCATATGCAATTCGTCTTGTTTCTGAGGTTCTATCTTCAAACGGTTCAACTTCTCAGGGTTCAATTTGTGGTTCAACTCTTGCTCTTATGGACGCAGGCGTTCCCATTAAAGCTCCCGTTGCAGGTATCTCCTGCGGTCTTGTTACAAAAGGCGACGAATGGGTAACTATGGTTGATATTCAGGGTATCGAAGATTTCTTCGGCGATATGGACTTTAAAGTAGGCGGAACTAAAAAAGGTGTTACCGCTATTCAGATGGATATTAAAATAAAAGGTCTTCCTGATGAAGTTATCGAAGAAGCCATCTATAAGACAAGAGACGCAAGATACTATATTCTTGACGACGTAATGGCTAAAATTATTGATAAACCACGTGACGAAGTTTCAAAATACGCTCCTAAGATGCTTAATATGACTATCGACGTTGATAAGATTCGTGAAGTTATCGGTCAGGGCGGAAAAGTAATTCAGAGAATTATCGCTGAAACAGGCGTTAAAATCGATATTAACGATGATGGAAGCATTTATATCGCTTGCGTTGATAAAGAAGCCGGCTATAAAGCAATGGATATTATCAATGCTATTGTTAATGATCCGGAACCAGGTCAGATTTTCAAAGCAAAAGTAACCAAGATTATGGCTTTTGGTGCTTTCGTTGAATATGCACCCGGTAAAGAAGGCCTTGTTCATATCTCTAAACTTGACCATAAACGCGTTGAAAAAGTTGAAGATATAGTTTCCGAAGGCGATGAAATTATCGTTAAAGTTCTTGAAAAAGACAGACAGGGAAGAATCAACCTTTCCAGAAAAGACGCTCTTCCAAAAGAAGAAAACGATAAAACTGAGGAATAATTCGGAGGGGTCATTGTGTCAGGACATTCTAAATGGAAAAATATAATGCATAAAAAGGGCAAAACCGATGCCCAGAGAGCAAAGATTTTTACCAAGGTTTCAAAAGAAATTATAATGGCTGTCAAAGAGGGGGGCGCTGACCCTTCTGCAAATACCAAACTTCGCGACTGTATTGCAAAAGCAAAAGCCAATAACGTTCCAAATGATAATATTGAACGAGTTATCAAAAAAGCTTCAGGGGCAGATAATACTGCAACCTACGAAGAAAACGTTTACGAGGGCTACGGTCCCGGTGGAGTTGCTGTATTGGTCGAAACCTTGACAGATAATAAAAACAGAACTGCATCTTCAATTCGCCATTATTTCGATAAATTTGGCGGAAATATGGGAACAAGCGGCTCTGTATCATGGATGTTTGAGGAAAAGGGCGTTATCATAATCAGCAAAGAGGATGAAAACGGCAACGAAATTGATGCCGATACTCTAATGATGGTTGCTCCTGATAACGGCGCAGAGGATTTCAGTGAGGAAGACGAAGATACCTTTGAAATCATTACTGCTCCCGAAAACTTCACTGAGGTTTGCGATAATCTTTCAAAAGAGGGTTATAACTTTGCCTCAGCTCAGAAGGAAAAAGTTCCTTCAAACTACGTTTCTCTTACTGATGAGGAGCAGATTAAATTCATGGACCTTCTTCTTGAGCATCTTGATGATGACGATGACGTTCAGGACGTTTGGACTAATCTTGAATAATTAAAAAGCGAAAAGAGAGAAGCTTGGCTTCTCTCTTTTTTTATTATATGAAAAATTATTCCCTGAATATAAGAGAGAGAAGTGCTATAATCTGAGTATAAATATCGTTCCATCCCGGGATATCGATATCAAACCAATTTTTTAAAATCAAATATATAAGCGTTAATATAGATCCCCAAAAAGATGCATTTTTAAGTAATTTTTTCATTCAGGTCACTTCCTTGCGATTGGCTTTTATTAAGCACTATTAAAGATGATTTTTTATGAATATAATTATTTGTGTAGAAATTAGTTTTTATTTTGGGAAATATATTGACTTTTTTAATTTGCCGTGATAACATTCCATTAATAATTTTATAAATTCTTGCTACATATTTTTTCGTCCTTTCCTATGTTGTTGTTTTGATTTTAGGCGAAAATTAGGAAATTGTGTAGATGCAAATATGATATTAAGGGTATTATTTTTGCTAAAAAATAGATAAAATATGATATCTTAAGGAGTCAAATATGCTAACAACTTATTTAAACACATTGAAAACTCAAGGGAATTTCACTTTTGAGACTATATCAAATTTGAGCGGAATTCCTGAAGCAACGGTAAAAAATATTTTCTCAGGAAAGACTGAGGACCCACGCTTTGAAACGGTTTCGGCAATAGTAAAAGCTATGGGTGGCTCTTTGGATGCTATCTATAGCGCAACAAAAAAGGAAGACGTTGAAGGAAACTCTATTATTTCTCTCAAGGATTCCTATGAGCAGCGTATCAATGACTTAAAAGAATATTACGAAAAAAGACTTGAAGATACTATAGCTCATTACGAGGAGCGTCTATCGGATAAAAGAGACCATATTGCGACTATAATGCTTGATAAAAAATGGTTTAGAATCGCAACCTGCATATGCGCTTTTGCGTTAGTCGTTTTGTTTATTGTTGAAATTCTTACGCCTGGGATGGGCTGGGTCAGATATTAAAATATTTATAAGTAAATGAAAAACCACTTAGAATAAATTTCTAAGTGGTTTTTTTATGCGATAGTTTTTTACTATATAAATTTTATATAATTTTTATAGAAAGAATCAAAAATATATTTCTCTGATAAACTTTCTTTTATTGTAATCATCAATAAAATCCGAAAAATTATTTCCGATGAGCTGCTCTTCTTCGGAAAACTGATAAAACTGAAAATCCTTTTTCTGAATGTATCTTTCATAGGCATTCTGAGAAACAGTAAATGAAACGCCACAAAGCTTCTGGATTTCTTCTGCTGATGAGACGTTGCATAATTTCAGAATAATGGCAGGACAAAGAAATTTAATCGTCTGATAATCAACGTATTTATCAAGTTTAGCATCAGAATTCAAAAAACCATTATCAAGATGACCACTAAAAATATGAATAAGCTCGTGGGCAAGAGTCCAACGGATACGGAATTCGTTTTTTATATCGTCGTTATAAAAAATAATATATTTTCCGTCCTGACAAAAAGAAAAACCGTCCGAACTGAGATTAGTCATTATTTTCTCTTTTAGGGTATTGTCATTTGATATTTCAGAATAGGGGACAAGGGAAATCCCGTTTTCAGAAATTATTTCAAAAAGGTTGATGGGAAGTTTTTTGCAACCTAACTTTAAAAGAAGCGCTGTTCCTTTCATTTTTCCTCACGCTGATCCATAATTTTTTTGATGGCGATAAGAACGTCCTCGGGGATTTCTTCCTGAGAGAGAAGACCTTTTCCTCTTGCGGCTATGCGATAAGTATCTCTTCTGAAATCAGTAGAAACGCAGCGGTTATATTCCGTTTCAACAAGATTCAAAACTGCTTCTTTTCCAAAGTTATCAAGAAGGTTGAACTTTCTGAGAAGTTCTTTCCCTGATGGATTGATAAGCTCAGAATCAGTAAAGAAATAGCTTATATCAACGTTAAGCTCCGTTGCGATTTTATCAAGAACTACCATATCGATTTTGGTTGAATCGCGCTTGATAAGACTATATAAAGTCTGAGGACTAACGCCGATTTTTTTTGCTACCTCGTTGGCGCTTGTGTAGTTTTCTTTAAAAAGGGTTTTCAGTTTATTTCCTAAAGAAAGGTTGGGATATTTTTCTATCATTATATCACCTCAGGTAATATAATAACACAAAAAAACAAATTTGTAAAGAGTTATTCAAAATCATAAATTATATTGACAAAAGTTATTCAAATATATATAATATAAATACTAAAATTATTCAATATTATAAAAAGGTGGGTGGTGCGATGTGTGATATATG
>JAFZHO010000094.1 GCA_017554835.1 Clostridia bacterium | reverse complement strand
GGGAAATTTGTCAATATTTATTTTTAGACGTATAACGTCTAAGTATAAATAATGGGAGAAAATTTCTCCCAAAGTTTAATCAAAAACAAAGGTTCCGTTTACTGGAATAACCGCTCGGTCATTACAAAAATAATATTGCCGTCCATCTTTGAGTACAACGGTATTGGACGAAAATCCAGCTGCGGTTTTCATCATAACATCACCATCAATATCCAGGAAAACATCACCGCTATTCAAATCACCGAAGGTAGTATCAGTTTTGGGTGCGCTCTTAATTTTCATTTTTATTTCCTCCTTTTATTTTATGACTAATTCTATCATATATATTTTAAATTGTCAATAATTTTCGGAGAAGATATTTAGACGTAGTACGTCTAAATTATTCCTCCGACTAATTTTCGGAGAAATTCCGCAAATCTTTTTTATGCTTTTCTTTTCTATTATATTTTTTCTTATCTTTTTCAATACGTGTATATGGTTTTACGCCACCCCAATCCCCACGAATTTTATTGAGTGCGCGCAATTGTGCGTCAGAAATAGTTTTACCCATTAGAAACCAACCCTCCTTTTATGGTCTGCGGCGATAAGAGTATAATTCATACCTTCGTTCCGAAAAATTTTGATTTCTTCGGTATTATCATTACCTTGAAATGCTTTGATAAATTCATCCAGTTCTTTTTCTTTCTTCGATTCAAAGAAAGCATATTGTCCATTAATACCTTTTATTTGGATTAGATAACGAACCTTCATCCTTTATACCTCCCAACTTTCTACGAATAGTATACTCTTTTTCGAAGTAAAATGCAAGAGTTATTTTTAGACGTGATACGTCTAAATAAGTTTTTGAAAAATTATCCTATAATAAAGTAAAAAATTCCTGTACAAAGTCCAATAAAATGAATTAAGAAACTATTTATTTTTCTATCTCCAAAATAATCTCGAATAATTCCAAAAAATCCACTCGCGGCAATAATTAAAGGTAAAGAATTTTTACCGTTTAAAATAATATAAAAGTTTATAATAGTTAATAAAACTCTTATATCATTTATATCGAATTTATATTGGGAATTTATTCGAAAAAATTTTTTCATTTTATCCCACCATCCACAAAATTTTCATAAACATATAGAAGGCGCCGCCGCAAAACAGGAAACTAATTGCCCACCACAAGGGAGAACCAACACGAAGATAAAACTCTTTAGAAAGAATACGAATAATCATTTTAAGAACTCCTTCCTTTTTTCTAATATAATTATATCAAAAATTTAAAAAAATTGCAAGTTTAATTTTGGGAATAGTTTAGACGTAATACGTCTAAGTAAGATATGGGAGAAGAATCTCCCAAAGTTTTATGAAATCATTTCGTTATAGATAATATCCATAACGTCCTTTGCATCTTCTTTATTTTTGCACTCGATAACAGTACAGTCAGAAGGAAAAGACGGATTTTTATAATGGATATGGACACATTTCGTGGCTCTGATTTCTACGTCACGAATTTCTTCGCAATTAACGATTTTCCCATAGATGTGGACGACCTTCATTTTTATTTCCTCCCTTTGTTTATGACTAATTTTACCATATAAATCTTAAGTTGTCAACTACTCTATTTAGACGTGATACGTCTAAATAAAAAAAGAGCCCTGAAGGGCTCGGTGGGAGCTTACTCCCAGTAGCGAACGTAGCGCCCATTCCCAGCGGCGACCTGCGCGCAGGCCTGCTCCAGCGCGTCAGCGCCGTCGAAGTGCGCGACGACCTCGCGCCCGCGCATCACGTCCACACCACGAGTCACGTCGAATTTAAAACCAGTAGCCATAGGTACCTCCATCGGATCGGCGCCCTTCTGTCGCCCGCCTCCTTCAGTATCTAAAGTATACCACATAATACTTTAAATTGCAATAGGTTGATTTAGACGTAACACGTCTAAACAGAGAAAAAGAGGGCTTTCGCCCTCCGTTTTAGCTTGCATAGAACTTCATGGAACGCTTATAGCCTTTTGCCAATTTATACTGGACGTTTGCGCTTTCCAGCCAATCGGCGGCCCAGCCCATTCTTCCCAATTCCCTCCGCTCCTTCGCAAGAGTCAAGCACTTTTTCATGTTGGCAATAGCTTCTTCATACAGCCATTTGTAGCTTTCGTAAAGGCTCTTTTTGATTTCTTCCATGGTATATCTCCTTTCTATTCTTAGAGGAGGAGGGGAGGAGGGCTCCTCCCCTCCCTTCTTTTTACTCGATTCCCTCGAATTCCCACTCCTCGTAGGTGTATCCCTGCTCCCACGTGGTAGGATATACGCTCAACCACTCGTACCACTGCTTGCTCGTTACTTGAATACCATAGCCGTCCAGCTCACCGTTCCGGTTAATTGCTTTAATGGCGTTAAACTCTTTGAGCTTGGCAAGGAACAGGGCTTTGGGAATTACAACGGGCTTGATGTTGCGATATTCCACGGGGCGGCCTTCAGCCTTTGCTTTTTTGCCTTGCGGCACGGGGACGTCTATCATAGAATAGATAATATACTGAGCCCTTGAGCCGCTCAACAGCTCCTCGATACGCCCGCCGTTCGTCTTAGCTTCAGCAGGGATATAGGCGACTTTTCCATTATCGCGGCGAAGCTTGATATAGACGTCAACCTGCCCTTGCTTGCTGACTCTGACTTTGCGCGACTTTTCCAGCGTGACGGACAGCTCGAAAGCCCTTCCCTTGCGGCCACAATCGGCCACGTTCGCCATGTAATTGGCGGCCACTTGTTTGCGAATCTCTTTGTACTTCATTTTTTTTGTTTCCCCTTTCGTTTTTTCTTGTCTTTATTATACTCTTTTTAGACGTAAAGTCAATAGTTTTTTATGAACAATCTGTTAATGAACTGTAAACGAACTATGAACGGTATATGAACGATTTATGAACGAGGTATGAGCAGAATATGAACTGGTAAAACCTCTTTTTCGGGATAAAAGCTTCAAAAAATTGAAGTATATACCATACTTTTATATATCGTATATTATATATAAAAATCGGGGACCGCCGGGTTATTCTGTGAATATGAACAAATTGTGAACGGGTAAAAACCCGCAACCACGCCCCCATACCGGATTTTTATATATAATATATGATATATAAAAGTATGGTATATACTTCAAACTTTTGTACTTTTTATCCCGAAAAAGAGATTTTACTCGTTCATATTTTGTTCATATCTCATTCATAAATTGTTCATATACCGTTCATAGTTCGTTTACAG
>JAFZHO010000093.1 GCA_017554835.1 Clostridia bacterium | reverse complement strand
GGGTGCAGTTTGCGGTGACCACTGTTCACCAATTTCTGATACGACTATCATGGCATCAGCAGGTGCTCAGTGCAACCATATTGCCCACGTTTCAACTCAGTTGCCTTATGCACTTCTCGTTGCAGGCGTATCATTTATTGGCTACGTATTATGCGGTTTCATTCAGAACGCTTGGGTGGTATTGCCTATCTGCTTAGTTTTATTATTCGCTATCTTGTTCGTTATTCGTATGGTTCAAAACCGTAAAGCATAATGATTTAAATAAAAAGAATGTGTAGAAAATTTCTACACATTCTTTTTTTTACGCATTATTTCAGATTTTTCTGATAATCATAGTAAGCATCTGCAATTTCAAGCAGTGCATCGGAACTATAATTTTTTAAAACGGGCATATAACTTTCTATAATAGCGGATAAAGAATATTTTCCCATATAGATTTTGCTGATTATTTCTTTATATACTGCGCTATTTTTAAAATCATTGTTCTTTGCATTTTGAATTTTTTGATTATCAAGAATATTATCAAGCATGGCATCTTCTTTTTTTATTTCGTTATCAAACTGCTGCTGCTTTTGTTTTGCTTCAAAATCACGTTCGTTATATTCGTTTTCTTTCTTAATCTGATTTTGCTCAGCCAAAAAATCTCGTTCATTATACTCGTTTTCTTTCTGCTGTTGTGCTTTTTCGGCCTCGAATTCTCGGTCCTTATCATACTGATCATAAGCTTCAAAATCATATTTATAAGCCGTATCAATAAGGTTCTGCGCTTTTTTGATTTCTCCGTCATCAAGCGCTTTGCGAATTTCTTTATTCAATTCGCTTATTTTCTTTTGTTTTTCCTTTTCTGCCGAAATAAGATTATTCTGCAAATTTGCATCAAGATTTGCTCTCATTATTTCCCCATAACCCGAAGATGCGCCATCGTATAACCCTTTTGTAAATCCGCGTTGTGCAAGTCTTTCGTTATTTCCGATGGCAGATAATCTTGCATTATGATAGATTTTTGCTTTTTCGTCATCATAATAATCATCAAGTTCATTCATTTCTTCGCGAATTGTATCAACCTGCGTAGAAACTGATGAATCAATGGCGTTATTATAGTTATTTATAACTTCTTCCTTCTGGGTTTTTGCATCGGGTTTATTTATATAATCCAATGCTTTTTTTGCCGAATCATCATATCTATATTTTTCAAGTTCGGGGTTTTCATCGATTTTTCTGATTCTCAAGTCAAGAACCTCTTTAACCTCATCCTTTGATGCCCCGCCTTTTATAAGATAATCCAGAATTTCTGCATAATCTTTATTTTTATTATATTCCATATATGCTACCTCTTTTAAATCAATTTTTTACCAATCTGATAACTTATGAGAATTTTTTCAATTTTTAAATTTTCATTTGGCTTATTATTATTTATTTCCACCTGAAAATATTCGTTATCAAAAAGCTTTGTTTTAGTATTAAAATTACAAGGCGACCTTAAAATTACTATGTCCTTTAAAATTTCCTGGCGGGAAATTTCATCTATATAAAAAATATCGGCTGTATATTCTTCACTACTTTTCAGAAAACCTACCTGAACATCGGTTATATTTTTGAGATATTTTTTTGGCTCAAATTCTATTATCGGGGTTTTCCAATATGCTTCGATGCTTTTTCCACCGTCGGAGAAATTCCCCTCTTTAAACATTTTACAAAACCTATTATCTTTTGTTAGAAAATAAATATCATCGTTAATATGAACTGCTTTTTTAATATTAAGCCCCGAAAAATAAAACCATTCAAATCCCTTTGAGGAAAAATATCTTCCATCGGCAACGTAGGCATTTCCGTTTACACATAGAAATAGCTTATTATCGCAGACAAACATCTCGGCACTTTCCAGATTTTCTTCTTTCAGAAGACGTCCGTTTATATTCACGGAGACATTTTTCGTGATATATCTGCTTGAAACGTCTGTTCCCTCAATAGATATAACTCCCTCTTTTGATAGATATAAGGGTCTTCCACCGAAATTGACAAAGGATTTATTTATAGCGCCAACCCCTTCAATTCCTTCCGTAATAGGAAATATGGCGTTTCCATCCCCGTCAAGTTCGAAGGTTCTGCGATAATGGGTAGCGCTTGAATCGTTATCGCTTTTTATAATTATCTGACAGTTATCACCTTTGACGTATCCCATGATTTTGGTAGTATGGGCTCCAAGCTTTGTATATCCTGATGAGGGGAAATAAGTTGCATCATATAGTCCGCTTTGAAAATCCACGTTTTCAAACCCTCTTATTCCCGTGAAAAATACTCGGCCGTCGTTTTTTCCACCAAATATTCCGAAGGTATCGCATTTTGCCACGTCAAAGGATGAATCTTCCATACTGCAATTAAAATCAATAATAACGTTATCAATACCCTCTTCTGCCTTTTCGGGTGGGGTTTTAAACTGAACCATTCCATCGTTAACAATATCATATTCTTCCTCAGAAAGAATTCTTCCATTAACAACGATTTTATTAATTTTATTAAGGAACATGCTGTCCGTTTTATATAAAACGTTTACTCCGTCAGCGATAAAAGTATTTATTCTGTTATCCCTCAAAAGATTCGGATATTCAAGTCGGGTACCACCGCCATAAGGACTTCTGCCGATGAAGGTTGTTGGCGTATAGGCAATATCCCGAACATCACACGCTCTTTTACCGTCATATTCAATGTAGCAGTTACCACCCAGAATATAAAGTTTATTCTCAAAAACGAAACCTTTGGTGGGAAAACCATTCAGTCCGTCAAAAATTTCCTCCAATTCACCGTTAAAGTATCTATATAGTTTTGTTCCCATATGCAGGATTATTTCAGTCCCTTCACTGCGGGGAAATGTGAAAATCCCATTTGATGATCCCGAAAACTCATGAATAACTTCAAATCCGGGCCTTTTAACAAGATTATTATTTTCGTCAAGATACATATTCTTGCAATCAGGGGAATGAGAAAAATCAATCTCCTCATAGTTGGAGGAAAAATCTACGCCACGAAATTTTGATAATAAAACTGTTCTTTCCTTTTGAGCAAAGGATGAATATTTTGGAAACTTCATTTCATTCACCCTTTCTCTACTCAACAAAAAATAGTCTTTCTATTTTATTTGAATAATCTATAAATCCCTTTTCTTCAGAAAGATTCTGAATTTCGCTATTGAATATATTCATAAAATACGCGGATAAAGCCGAATCCTCGGTTTTGACGCAATCGGAAGCAATTTTAAGAGGTAAAAGAACTTCGCATCTTCGTGGAATATCTATAACGTCTTTTTCGGCAATATTCCCGGGAAGTTTTGGAATATAACTATAAATTATTTCGAATAAACCGTCATTATTTTTTGGGTAAATAACGTTTTCAACCGTATAAAAATCCGTATACTCTTTGCCGCCTCGCATAATTTTAATAATTTTAAAAAAATCGTCAGGAAGTCTGATATTATCTTTTTGGTCATCGAGAATAACAGTAAACTTTTTTATCGGTTTCATAACAGAACAAATATACTCAAGGGCAGGATTAAGAAAATAATAGAACTTATCTTTAAAATCCGCTACCTTTCTCTCATCAAGAGAAACGCCGCCGCTTGTTGCCCTGTCGATATGTCTTAGAAAAATATCATAGCATTCTTTTACGGTCATTTGTTACCTCCTTTTTCCATAATCCCACCAACCCACCCGACTTATGTCTGCTTATTTATTTTGAAAATTCTTTTGCTTTTTTATCGAAAATAATTTTCAGTTCTTTTGTATCTTCCTCGCCCATATTTTTTAGTAAAAGTTCAAGAAGCTTTACTTTATCGCAGAGTTTAATCTCTATATGATTTCCCTGCTGCTTAATATGAGATACCGCAGGAAGTTTTTCTCTATCGATTTCCGATTCCCTTTTGAGATGCAATATGCAAAATCCTTCTTCATCGGTTATAATATCCGCAAAATCGCATATATCTGCAAACGCAATTTTATATAAAGAATTCAAAACGGCGTTTTTGTTTATAGGCATTAGATATATCTTGCTTCCTCGAGAATATTTGCAATTGTTTCGGGAACATCGACTTTTATTCCTCTTTTGATATAAAAAATATATCCGTTAAGGCCTACCGGAACGGTATCATCGGTAGGATTTTTGCTGTCATAAGGAATTTTAATTGTGACTTTTGGTTCAGCGTTTAAAATCTCGCCAAAATCCTCTGCCATTTTATCAAGCTGTTTATCTGATAGTTTTGTCATTATAATCTTCCTTTCTATATAGATGCAGCGCATTCAACTCTCAAAATACCAAGCTCATTAAGTCTTTTTACTGCAAAAAGCGCCTTCCAGCCGGAAGTTGATTTCTGTTTAAGTGGTCCACCTGCAACCTCAGCAGGAATAACAATCATTTCAGGTTTAACTGTTCCATCAACGTCAACAACGCCAAAAGCATCTCTGCCCACCATAATATTCTGATGAACCTTAACTGAGCCATCGCTTCCGCCTGAAACTACGCCGATATTTGTTGACTGAACAACTCTTACCCCTGCGATTTTTCCTACTTCGCCGTTCATTAGCTGAACGGTGTTTCCATATTTTGAAATATCAACCCATTTTTCATCGTTCATAATATCGTATGCGCAGTCAGGGTCAATAACAAATACGTAGCAACCGTCGCTCATGGGCTTAACGTTTGCTTTTCTTAGTGTTCTTACTGCTTTCTGAATTTCTTCAACGGTAAGTTTATCTTCATTAGTAATAGTTTCACGGGTTTTGGAATTTGCAACCTGAACGTTTGTTCCCTGAGATAATTCCTCACGAACGATTGTATCGATTGTGATTCCCGCCTGCTCACCAAGAAGAGTTGCAGTTTCGGTCAAAACAGGGTCAATTCCCATAAGGTCAAGTTTATCGGAAATTGTTACGTAATCACCATACTGTTTTACAGTTGCTTCAACGGCACTTACTGATAAATCAGAACCCGCAGGAGAAACCCCCTCAGTAAGAGGAGTAGTTGCAAGGGGAAGTGAGTTGAATTTTCTGAAGTTTATGGTGTCTCCGTTATTTTTTGGAATAGATCTCTGCTGACCAAGTTTAGTGAAAACAAGTTCCGGCAAAAGTCTGGCAAGAAGCGCCTTATCGTAGAATTTTTTATTTTCTTGAGTTAAAGATGTTAGGGTCTGCATAGGCATAATCATTCTCCTTTTTAAAATTTATTTTTAAGTTCTCCTCTCAGAGCTTTTTTCATAAGTTTTTCGAAATCTTTTTCGTTCATACTCTCAACTCCGTTGCCCAAATTTCCGCTATGGGAGGATAGAGAGCCGGGAGTTGCCGCAATATTCATATTAAGACTATCAAGCGCTTTTTCAAAAGCTTTTTCTTCGGCATTTGATATAAGTGAGAGGATATTTTTGCTTATATAATGGTCAAATGCCTGTTCAAGAGAAACGTCGTTTTTATTATAATAATTTGAGATTTCTTTTTCTCCGTGGATAAATATATCTCGTATGTCAGGGTTATTTATAATAATCTCCCTTTCTCTGTAATAATTGTCTTTTTTTCTTGCGTTTTTTAAAAAGTCCTCAATTTCTTCGGGACTTTTCAAATGTTCTCCCTCTTTGTTTAAAATATTCAGTTTTAAAATAAACTCCTCTAGAGCTTTTTGCGTCATTTCTTTTAACCTTTTGCTGAAGGCCTTTGTGTTTTCACTCTGTGAAGAATTTTCATTAATGCAGTCGGCGATGCTGCCATGATTTTCAGCCGTAATTTTGGATTCGTTCATTATAAATCTCCTTTGCTATGTTTTTGTGCGAGGTTCGGCATAACCCGTTTATCAGCTCCTGACGAGAAGATTTTATATCAGGTAAATACTAATAAACAATCGCATAAAAAAAACACGTCTTTCTCAAGACGTGTTTTTTAAATTCCGGCTATATCTTTGAAATTTTTTCAAGATGGTCTTTTATTTTAATATTCTGGGGGCAAATTTTTTCGCATTTACCGCACTTTATGCAGTCGCTTGCCGATGGCTTATCGGACGGAAATTCCTCTTTTGCCTGAGCTTTTGTTATATCGGCAGCTAAGTACTTATTGTAACTTGTAAAAAGTTCTGAGATGGGAATTTTCTTGGGACAAACGTCAGCGCAGTAATTGCATTTAGTGCATTGAATCTGTTTTTCATCCCTTATGATTTGGCGAACCTTGTCGGTAGCTTTTAGTTCTTCTTCGTTTAAAGGAACAAAAGGCGAAAACGTCTTTATATTATCCTCCATCATTTCCATACTTCCCATACCGGAAAGCACCATAAATACCTGGGGATAACTTGCCGCATAACGAAGAGCATAGGAAGCATAACTTCCATTACCGAATTCATCAAAAACTTTTTTGGACTTTTCAGAAAGGTTAACAAGGGCGCCACCTTTAACCGGCTCCATAACGATAACTTTTTTCCCATGCTTTACTGCAACGTCATAGCAGGCCTTGCTCTGAATGCCGGGGTCATCATAATCAAGATAATTTATCTGAAGCTGAACTGCCTCAATATATGGCTGCTCCGTTAAAATCATATCAAGAATATCAGCAGTATCGTGGAAGGATAGGGCGATATGCTTGATTTTGCCTTGTTCTTTTAGATTTTTAATAATTTCAAAAGTATTGCATTCTTTATGCTTTTTATAAGAATCTCTTGTCAGACAATGGAATAAATAAAAATCAAAATAATCCACCTTGCAAATCTCAAGCTGCTTTTCAAAAAGAGGCAGAACTTCCTCCTCTTTTTCAAAGCACCAGTAAGATAACTTATTCGCAAGAACGAAATCCTCTCTTTTATATCTCGAAGATAGGCAGTCTCCAATGGCAATTTCGCTTTTGCCGTCGATATATCCGTGGGCAGTATCAAAATAATTAAACCCTGCCTCCATAAATCTATCAATCATGCGATTAAATTCGTCGTAATCAACTTTGTCATCCTCTGTCATTTTAAGGCGCATACACCCAAAACCAAAGTTCTTTTTAATTTTATCAAAACTCATTTTCATCGCTCCTTTGAACCTATTAAAATCATTATATCATATCCAAAAACAAAAAGGCAACAAGATATTTCTCGTCGCCTTTTATATGACATTAGTTATGAATAATGGATTTTTTGCGATTTTTTTCAGCATACATATTTTCATCTGCGCATCTGATTACGTTTTCCACCAAATCGCCTTCAAGATACTTATAATATCCAACGGAAACGCTTACGCCAAATTCAAGATTTTTTGATCTGTCTTCAATATCTTTTTCAAAACGTAAAATCAGATTCTTCGCATCGGCATTATCTCCAAGGATAACTGCAAATTCATCTCCGCCAATTCGGAAACAATGCCCGTGATTATTAAATACGGATTTTAACGCTTTAGAAACTATAATAAGGGTTTTATCTCCCGCTAAATGACCAAAATTATCATTAATATACTTGAGTCTGTCTACGTCCATAATGATAAGAGTTTGATTTGCTTTTAATTTCTCTACTTTTTTCAGATAAGTTCCTTGACTCAAAACGCCTGTAAACATATCAAAAAGATTTGCAAGTTCTATGCAATAAGCGTAGTAAATACAGAATATAAAAACGGCAGTTACTCTCATCGTATGCACCTGAGTATTAAAAATCTGAATAGATGCCGAAGCCAAGAAACATACGCTTAACAAAATCGCAAATACTTTATGGCGGAAAAA
Source organism: Clostridia bacterium (assembly GCA_017554835.1). GTDB lineage: Bacteria > Bacillota > Clostridia > Oscillospirales > RGIG7773 > RGIG7773. The sequence continues at coordinate 9,640 of JAFZHO010000093.1, read as the reverse complement.
TCCTTTTTGTGAGTAGCGAAGCGTTTCATAAAGCAAACATATGGTGGCAAAGAAATAAAAAACAACGTATATCCAAAATAATTTTCCACGGGAATAATTATTCTGAGAATCAACGTAAAATACCTGATTCAATGCCGATAACACCGTAAAAACAATGAAATAAACAGCAGATGATATAACTGCATACTTCAAACGGTGAAATCTTCCGATAGAAGAAGCAAAAATCAAAAGTATAACCGGCGTTAAAAGAAAACCAAAATAGTTTGCTATTATATGCAAAAATCTGAATTTAACGTCTGAACCATCAAGAATAACGGTTGTATATTCGCATACAATTATAAAAACCTCACCCAAAAACGCAATAAGAAAACCTTTTTTCTGAGCTGACAGAATATATTTATTTGTAACTGTTAAATAAATCATACATAAAAGCGTCATTAATATAATCGGCAACTCGTAAAAATATTGTTCCATCAGACTCCTCCTTTTCTCCCTGCATAAAAATTCCCACGATAAAAGAGAATGTTCATAACGGTCAGGTCCGTTATGAACATTCAATATGGTCTGAGTGGCGGGACTTGAACCCGCGGCCTCTTGCCCCCCAGACAAGCACGCTACCGGCTGCGCTACACCCAGATATACAGCTTTTATATTATAGCAAAAGAATTTTATAAAATCAAGTAACTCCTTGAATTTTTTATAAATTTATATTATATTATTTTTATGAGGTGATATTATGAACGAAATTATTAACAATATTCTAACAAGAAGAAGCGTCCGTAGCTTCAACTCAAAAAAAATAGAGAAAGAAAAACTTGACCTGATTATGAAATCTGCAATTTATGCTCCCAGCGCTCGTAATTTTCAGACCTGGAAATTTGCCGTAATTCAGGATAAGGCGATTATTTCCTCTCTTGCAAAAATAATCAAAGAAGCGCTAAATCGCGACGAAGGATATAACTTCTATAACCCCGACGTTATGATACTTTGCGCAAATAAACTTGATAATAAAAACGGACTTGCAGACTGCGCCTGCGCGTTGCAGAATATTTTTCTCGCAGCTCATTCCCTTTCTATCGGATCTGTCTGGATAAATCAGTTTAAAGATGCAAAAGATGACCCCGAATTAAAAAAACTTCTTCTTCAACTTGGAATCCACGAAGATTATGCAGTATGGGGCGCTGCGGCTTTAGGTTATTATGACGATGAGCCAACGCAAGTAGAAAAAAACGAAAACGTTATTACTTGGATATTATAAAAAAAGCAGGGTTTCTACCCTGCTTTTTTATTTATTCTTCGCTATTTTTTGGAATATTAACTCCAACCACGTTAACGTTAACGCAGGTAACCTTAAGTCCCGTCATGCTTTCAACTGCAGTTTCAACGGCTGACTGAACTTTTTCTGCCACCTCAACGAATTTATATCCGAATTTAATATTCATAAAAATATCTATAACAACACTCTCGTCGTTTATTTCCACCTGGATTCCTTTTCCTATGGTTTTTTTGCTAACGATTCCCTTTATATCGGAAGCAAGTCTGGAAGTAAGCCCGGAAACTCCCTCAACGTCAGAAGCGGCAAGTCCCGCAATAGTAGCAACTACCTCTTCAGAGATGCTTACTTTTCCGTTTTCCTGGTTTTTATTTATCTGTCCCATTGGTATTCCTCCATTAAAACAATAATTATATTATATTTATATTATATCATATTTTTCAAAAATTAAAACCCCCTAATTTACTTCAATGATTTTTATATTGGAGGATGATACATTTGTTTCAGATAAGACGATATCTTTTATCTGCGAAACCTCCTTCGGCTCCAGACCATCGGAAGCCACCATTACGGAAACCCCATCAGAACTGCATAATGCAACGCACTCCGAAAACCCCTTTGCTTTTAAAAGATTTTCGATTTTGCCTTCCTTTTCAACTGTATTTGCAATATTTGTTATATCGATTACGGCCTTTTCTTTTGTCTGACTATCTACCTTTTCATTATCAATAATGTCGTTAAGAAGTTCAACTGCTTCATCTCTGTTTTTTTGTCGCGTGATTTTTGCCTCGTCAAAATAGGAAGTAGTTTTGATTTCTTCCGTTTCCTCCGTTGAAACCCCCGTATTAACCAGGGTTGCCTCTCCTAAAATCTTATCTTTATTTTGCAAGGTTATATTGTTATCAAAGGTCATATTAAGATAGATTGCCACTCCCATAACAAGTAGCAGGGAAAATATTACGATTTGTTTTTTTCCAAGTTTCATAGTTTATCTCCTTTTTAAAACGGTTATATTATTTGTCTTTACTCCAAGTGCAATACTTACCGCCTGAGTAATCATATATTCAACCTTTTTGTTTTCTGCACCGTCGCAAATTATTACGGCGCCTGTGATTTCGGGTTGGATTTTTTTTGTGATAATTGGGGTTTCCCCGCCTCCCTCCTTTCTTATAACGATGACTTTCTCGCCATAATCTTTATCTTTTTCGGTGGCGTATTTACTTTCCTCCCCGTTTTTACAGTTGAGAAAAACGGTTGTATTTCCCGCACCGTCAATACTTTCCACAAGGATTTTTATTTTTTCTTCAAGCTTTTTTATATAATCAAGTGTCTCATTTTCTGGCACCTGAGTTATAGTTTCTTCCTTCTTATCCGTTGGTATAATAATCATAAAAAAACACAAAACCACAAGGGCTAAAATTATATACTTTTTATTTTTTCCACTGATTTTTGCGCTTAAAAAATCCATAATTTTTGTGTTATTCATTAGTCTTATAAACCTCTATCTTTTCTTTTTCTATTGCAAAACCACTGTTAACAATATTTATTATTTCATTTTTATCAAAATTATCGCCTATATATATTTTTACGCTTTGAAGAATAATCCTTTCTTCCTCAAACAAAGGGGTAACAACCAACTTAATATTTCTCAGTTTGGTCTTTTTTTCGATTTCTTCTTTTACGGATTTTTCCACCTGAGCTATTACGGATGCGGTAACCCCTTTTTTAAATTCCGTATCATTCTCATTAACGTTAACGCTTAAAACCTCATCAGAAAAAATATCCATATCAAAAATTCTTTCCCCGTTTTTAAAAACCGAAACAATAAGAAAAACAAAAAGCACGGACATAAGCATAGAAACCGTCTTTTTCATATTTCCTCCCGGAATCATAAGTTTCAATATCCCAATAATAAATATAACAACAAGCGTCATAGCTGCCATACTTTTTATATAATCCAAAAATTCTACACTCCTTTAATCATAACTGCAAGAGTAAAAACCGTCATAAACCCCACGCATAAAAGCATGGATAACATTGCATAAAGTCCGTCACATATAACCTTCAAAAACGAAGCGATTCCTTTACTGCCCAATATATCCGAGACGGTTTTTGATAATCTTAAGATAAGGATTTTTGATATAAGGGCAAGGCAAGGGGCAAGAAGAGTCATAGTAACTGAAACTACTGCAACAATTCCCGCAGAGGACTTTAAAAACTCCGCAGAGGAAAAATAGGTATCAATACTTTCGGAAACCATGGATCCTCCAATAGGAATAAATCCCGAAAGGGAGAATCTGACTGCCTTTTTTGCTAACGTATCCGATGAAAGAGATATAACGTTTTTTATAGAAAAAATCCCCATATATAAAGTTGTGATTCCACCGAATAAAAACATTATGCTTTTCATAATAAAAGAAGAAACTTCTGAAATAATATTATTTTTAAAAACCACCTCAGAGACGGAAAGAGCAACAAAAACGCTTACCATGGGAGCGAGAAATGAGGAAAATACCCCAACGAAAAAATCCGTTATAATAAGAAGTCCACCTGAAACCACGGCAGTCTTCCCCAAATCTCCTGCCGATATCATCAGCGAGGTATAAATAGGCACGGAATTTCTAACGAATATTGCCATATTATCAAAACTTTCAAGGCAATTTTTTATTGAATCAAAAATAATGGGTGTAGTGCTCAGAAGTATGCAGCACGCAATAACAAGGGAAAGAATATTCTCCGTATTTTCGTTATGGCCAACGAAAGAAAAAACCGCAAATAAAATGCATAGAACAACATTTAGAGAAAATAGTTTTAAATCCTTTTTTAAAACTTCCTGCATTATATCAAGAATAGTTTTCGTTACGTCAAAAAAATCTATATTAAGATTTTCTATATCGAGATTTATCTTACTTTCTTCAATAATATCTAATGTCTTTTCTGGGATAAAATCATAAATATCTTTTATTTCTTCCTTGGCAAATACTTTTGACGAATTTATAATCAAAATAATAACAAATAAAAAAATCAACTTCTTTTTCATACCAACATCACCATAACGCTATCAAAAATCTTTGTAAACAAAGGAATAGCAAGCATCAGAATTGCTATCTTGCCGCAAAGTTCCACCTTTGAACCAAGGGCACTTTCTCCGAAATCACGGCATATATCAGAGGAAAACTGAACGATATACCCTACTCCAAGAGATTTTATAGCGATTTTAATTTCGTCAAAGGGAATAGATGCATTATCTGATAGTTCTTTTATAAAATCGATTATTTTGATAAAAGGGTCAAGTATATAAAATAAAATTATCCCGCCCAAAACTATAACGAGACATATAGCGAGAGGGCTTTTATATTCTTTTAATAAAGAAATAATAAAAAGTCCGCAAACCGCCACCACGCAGATTTTTATAATATCCATCATAATTCAAAAAGATTTTTAATAAGGTCAAAAAGCTCTTTCACCTGATTTAAAACCATAAAAAGAACAACAATAAGCCCGGCAAGAGTAGTAAGCATGGCCTGATCCTCCCGCCCCGATCTTATTAAAAGTTGATTTAATACCGCCACGATAATTCCGATAGCAGCAATTTTAAAAATCATATCAACGTCCACTCAAATTCCACACCCTTTATATTAGAACTACTATAACAAAAAGTCCTCCCAAAATAGAAAGAGAAGTATAAAGCTTTTCCTTCTCAATTTTTTCATCGTTTGCCTTTTTATAAAGATTATGATATTCCACCGATAAATTATTACAGTTTTTAAGATATGTATCCAAATCAAAATTTTCGCATTCCTCGAAGAAAGAATGCATATAAGAAAAATCCTCCTCAGTCAAAAAATCATTAAGACTGCTTTTTGAAATATCTATTTCATTACCATTAACCTTTGAGAAAATATCAAGTTCTTTATAACAAGGCATTTTCGAAACCTTTTCAAAAGCTTCTCGCTGGGAAACTCTATATAAATTCACGTATTCCGCTATATAGGAAAAAACCGACGAAAGTTCTTTTAAGACGGCGCATCTTTTATTCATTTTATAAACTTTTAATAACCCAAAATAACAAACAGCCCCTGCAGTAAAAATAATTAATAACCCTTTAATCATATATATCATCCCTCCCGTAAAAAGATTTTAAACTCCCCGGGTTTTCTCTCCCTGATAGAAAAAATATCCCATCAATGCACCCACTATCAATAAGAAGCTTAATCTGAGGCCTTTTTCTAAGCTCATCCATATTTTTGGCGTGAACCGTTGATATAAAAGGCACTCCACCATTCATTCCTTTTATTATTTCTTCGCTTTCCTCCAAAGTTGCGATTTCATCAAGAACTATAAGCTTTGGCGAAAAAAACCGTAGTGCCTTTATAATTCCCTCTTTTTTTGGATACATATCAAAAACGTCGCAGCAATATCCTATATTATTTTTAGAAACTCCCTTTGAAAGAGCGCAAAGCTCTCCCTTTTCATCTATAACGCTTATACTGAAATATTCCCCTAACTCTCCTTCAGAAATTCTTCTTATAAGGTCTCTCAGAACCGTTGTCTTTCCTCCGCAAGGCTCAGATGCGATAAGATAATTTGATAATCCCATTTTCTTTATTTTGAAAAAAATATCATCAGAGCAGTTTTTTATCTCTCTCGAAAATCTGATATTGATAGAATTTATATCTTTTATATTTTTTATAACTCCCTTTTCTGTTATGGCGTGGCCGCATATTCCCACCCGATGTCCTCCTTTGAGAGTAATAAAGCCCTCTCGTATTTCCTCCTCAAAAGAAAAAGGAGAATAATCGCAAAATCGTTTAAAAATCATATCAAGAAGGTCTCTTCCAATAATAAATTCTTCCTGCAAGAACTTTCCCTTCCCTTTTTTTAGAATAAAAATAGGAGAATTTACCCGAAATCGTAGTTCCTGAATATTAGAAAAATCCTCTTTATTTATAATCTCTTTAATACAAGATGGGAGCAATTCTAAAATTTCTTTTTCCATAGTTTTCACCTTCTCTATATAATATGAAAAGCTTATCCACCTTAGAACAAAGAAGTCAAACCTTTTAGGGTTTGACTTCTTTTTTTATGCTGCTTTATCAGCTATAAGACCGTAGCCGACTATATTAACTTTTATATCGTATTCAAAAACGGCTTTGGAAATATCATTTATATTAAGCTTTTCCTTCACTCCGAGAATATCGCTTCCCGCAGAAAACGTTGCTTTTTCAATAGCCGTTTTTATCATATCTTTTATTTTATTTTCAAATTCTTCCTCTAACTTTTCCAAAATCTTAATATCCGTAAAATCAATATTCGCAGTAGTTTCCCATATCCTGCCGCTACTTTGAACCTGAATTTTGATTTTATCATTTTCCTTTTTGATTTTGGTTTTTGTTTTTATAAAATCAAGGGAAATTTCTCCTTCCTGGCCTAAAGGATTTTCAACGATAACAATCCCCTGAGTGCCCTTTGACCTGAGAAATATTATACCGAAACTTTCCCCCTCGCTTAATTTTCCTACCATTTTATCTTCTTTAAAAAGGGCGATTCCCTCCGTTTTTATTTTTTTGCTATCTCCCTTTTTGATAATGGGAACAAAAAAATCTCTGCTTTCGTTTTTAAGATTTTCGCATATTTCAAGAAGAGTTATCTTATAGGCCTTGGTATTATCCTTATAATTCAGTATCATTTTTTTAAGACTTTCGTTCTGACCGCCTTCGTTTGATTCTTTTTCAGTTTTCATAACCTCTGATGCCTTGCCGTCAGAGATAACGACAATAACGTTCTCCCTTATATCTCTGCTTCTTTCAAAAGCGTCAGTAAATTTGGAAAAACCCATTCTGGCCGTTTCTTCTCCCACTATTATTATATTATTATGGGACATATATATTTTTTTATTTCCGAGAATTTCCGCATTTATAAGAGCATCTCTCACCGTTTCCCCCGATGCTTCATAATACTCAACCTTGCCCTCATCTTTCGCATCTCCCGAGGGCGCCTTATAAAATTGAAAAGTAAGATTTACCGTTCCGTCTTCTTCCATATCTATTCCGAGAGCGTCAACTATGGATAAATCCTTTATCTCTGCCTTGCTTTTACACCCCGACAAAATAAAAAAGCATAAAAGAACTATAAAAATTCCTTTTTTCATTTTCTTTTTCTCCTTCCAAAAATTAAAATAATATAAGGAAGAATTATAATCAAAGCCCCTATAATAATATTAAAAATTCTGTTTATGAAAATATTATAAAGATAGGTATATTTAAAGGTGAGAAAAAAATTCAAGGTAGTAAAAACTGTCCCAATAATAAATAAACTCAAAATTCCCTTATTTTTTATAATATCCTGCATCATAACCATAATAGCCGAAAAAAACGGAATAACGCATAAAACCCATAAAGCAACGTGAATTGCCTCAAATCTTTCGATAAAGGTACCAAGTCCCGTATTTCTCGCGGAAATAAAATAGATGAAATTAAGATTTCCCGAATATTTTCCGTAGCTTAATAAAATTGCAAAAGTCATAAAAACAAGAAACAATACGTATCCCAAAAGCCAGAAAATATATTTTTTATGGATTTTATCTCTTTTATCAATATAAGGAGCAAGTAAAAACAAAAATATACCATCAAAAGAGGTTGCAGAGGTATAAATCATCTGATTTTGCGTTCCTTTAAGAAAATTATCAGAAAGGGCAATTTTAGAGCTATTTTCAATACCGTTACCCAAAATCAGAAGAGAAATAACAAAAAGCGAAAAAACAAGGAGAGGCAGAAGTATGACGGAACTTCTTGAAATTCCTTCTATTCCCTTTCTGGCATTATAGATGGAGACTAAAAGGCAGGTTACTGCGAAAAAAGTAGTAGAAAAATCAGGAAATACCCCAATATTATAAAAGGAAGTAAAACTTGCAAGTCGCATTATAAAAATAATTCCAATAAGAATAAGAAAAATAAATCCAGGCCCCTTCTTATTTCGGAAATTTTCAATATAGCTTTCTTTTTTTATAATAAATAAAAAAGGCAGAACAATTAAATAATTCAAAACCCCACCAAGAGCAAAAGCAAAAAGAATAAACCCAAGCTCCCCTGTTTCTTCCGTAAGGGTAATATTAAAAATCAAAGTCACAAATTTCATCAGAAAAACAAGAAATAAACATTGATTTTCCGATATTTTATTATTTATCACGTTATTCCTCCTTTGAGCCGTTCATATTTTCAATTTTTATAGTTTTCTTCAAAAAAGGCCAGGAAGAACGGATAAACATATCCCTCTGGGCAGTTTTGTCAAAAGGAGATATGGGAGATAAATAAGGCACGCCAAAGCTTTTTAACGAGCATAAATGTATTAAAACAAGGGATAAACAAAGCATTATACCATAAAATCCGCAAAATCCCGCAGCGAGAATAAAAATATATCTCAGTATAAAAACCGTTTCATAAATCTCCGAAACGGCAAAGGATGCAATAGCAGTAAGCGCGACCACAATAACCATAGGTGCTCCCATAATTCCTGCCGATACTGCCGCATCTCCTATAACAAGAGCCCCAACAATGCCGATTGCCTGACCCACGGGTTTTGGCAGTCTTATCCCCGCCTCTCGCAAAAGCTCATATATAAAATGAATAATTAGCGCTTCAAGAACAATGGGAAAAGGAGTTGTCTGCTGACTTTTTGCAATATTATATAAAATAGAGGGAGGAAGCGCCTCCTGATGAAAGGTAGTTAAAGCAACGTAAAAAGAAGGCAGAAACAAAGATATAAAAAGAGCCGCAAGTCGCACCCATCTTATAACCGTTCCGTAAAACATTCTTTGATAATAATCCTCGGGATTTTGCAAAACCTCAGGAAAAACATAAGGCACGTATAGACAAAACGGCGTTCCATCAACCATAATTCCAATACGCCCCTCGGAAATTTTTCCGCATAAAACGTCGGGCCTATCCGTAACCCCAACGGTGGGAAACATAGAATAAATATTATCTTCAAGATAGGGTTCAATATACCCCGATTCCATAATGTAATCAAGTTCAATAGTGTTGAGCCGTTTTTTAACTTCTTTTAAGACTTTTTGGGATATTTTATCTTCCATATAGCAAAGGGCATAATTTGTTTTGGATTTTTTTCCAACAAGGCCAACCTCAAATTTAAGTTCACTTGATTTTATCCTCTTTCTCACAAGAGAAATATTCGTGGCAAGAACTTCAACGAAGCCATCCTTCGGCCCTCTCACAACAACCGTGGTATCAGATTCCGTAACGCTTCTCTGGGATATTTTATGAAGCCCCGTCAAAGCCCCTTTATCAAACCCATCAACTAAAATCCCGCAAAATCCCGTCATAAGTTTAATAGTAAATTCATCAATAT
>JAFZHO010000092.1 GCA_017554835.1 Clostridia bacterium | reverse complement strand
TATCAAGGTCACTTGCATAAACTGCATTTTGCTCGATAAATTCTCGCCTTGGCTCAACCTTATCACCCATAAGCATAGTAAAGGTTTCGTCTGCCTCCATGGCGTCTTCCATGGTAACTCGTTTCATAGTTCTCGTGGCAGGGTCCATTGTGGTCTCCCATAGCTGATCGGCGTTCATTTCTCCAAGACCTTTATAACGCTGAACCTGAGCGTCAGGCATTTCTTTTAGGATTTCGTCTCTCTCTTCCTCGGTGAAAGCGTATTTAAAGCTTTTTCCCTTGAATACCTTGAAAAGAGGTGGCTGAGCAAGGAATATATGTCCCTTTTCGATAAGAGGTCTCATAAATCTGAAGAAGAAGGTTAAAAGAAGGGTTCTGATATGAGATCCGTCAACGTCGGCATCGGCCATTATAATAATCTTTCCGTAACGAAGTTTTTCAAGGTTGATTTCCTCCCCGACTCCGCAACCAAGAGCAAGTATAACGGGCATAAGTTTTTCGTTGCCGATAACTTTATCGATTCGGGCTTTTTCAACGTTAAGCATTTTACCCCAAAGTGGAAGTATTGCCTGGAAGGTATTATCTCTTCCCTGCTTTGCACTTCCTCCCGCAGAGTCACCCTCAACGATATATATTTCGGTTTTTTCTCTGTCTTTATTCTGACAGTCAACAAGCTTACCCGGTAGAGAAGAAGATTCAAGAGCGCTTTTTCTTCTGGTTAAATCTCTTGCTTTTCTTGCCTCTTCACGAACTCTCGCAGCAAGAAGGGCTTTATCAACAATTGATTTTGCAACTGTTGGGTTTTCTTCAAGAAAATCTGAGAACTTTGATACCATAAGGTTATAAACGTTTGTTCTCATAAAAGAGTTACCAAGTTTTGTTTTGGTCTGACCTTCAAACTGCGCCTCGGTAAGTTTTACGGAAATAATAGCAGTTATACCCTCTCTTATATCCTCGGCAACTAAGCTCTTATCGTCCTCTTTTATAATCTGATGCTTTTTGCAATAATCCATAATCGCTTTGGAAAGTCCCGTTTTAAATCCGATTTCGTGGGTTCCTCCCTCAGTGGTATGAATATTATTTGCAAAAGAAAGAATTGTTTCATCGTATCTGTCAGTATACTGGAATGCGATTTCCGCCTCGCTTTCGTCTTTCACTGCGGAAAGATAGATAACCTCTTCAAAAAGGGCTTCTCTGTTTTTATTGATATGCTCAACGAAACTTCTGATACCGCCTTCGTAATAGAGCATATTTTCCGTTTCTCTGCCTTTTCTCAAGTCGGAGAAATTGATTTTAATTCCACCGTTCAAAAATGCCTGCTCACGAAGGCGTTTTAATAAAACGTCGTAATCATAGTCAAGAGTTTCAAAAACCTCATCATCTGCAAAGAAACGAACAAGAGTTCCTCTCTTATCGGTTTTATCTCTTTTTTCAAGTTTGACAGCGGTTTTTCCTCTCTCGTATCTCTGGAAATAAGTATATTCCCCGTCGGAAATCTCAACCTCAAGCCATTTTGAAAGAGCGTTAACAACGCTGGCACCAACACCGTGAAGACCACCGGAAACCTTATATCCGCCTCCGCCGAATTTTCCTCCTGCGTGAAGCACGGTGAAAACAACCTCAACTGCGGGAATACCCATTTTTGGATGGATACCAAGAGGAATACCACGGCCATCGTCTTCAACCTCGATAATATTTCCCTCGAGGATACGAACGTTAATATTTTTACAATAACCGGCTAACGCCTCATCAATGGCATTATCAACGATTTCATAAACAAGATGATGAAGTCCTCTCTGAGAAGTAGAACCGATATACATACCCGGTCTTTTTCTTACTGCTTCAAGTCCTTCAAGAACCTGAATCTGACCGGCGCCGTAATCCTGCTCAACTTTGGTGTTCATATTTTCGTTTTCCATCATTTTGCCTCCTTATGACTTTTGTCCTGAGAATAAATGTCTAAAAAATTCATTCTTTTATATAACGTCTGGGAAGAAATCTGGGAGATATAAACCACTTCGCTTCCCATAATAGTGCATACTACTACCGAGTTCGGAATATTATCCGAAATATTAAATACGATTTTTTTCTCCTCTGCTTTTTTGAGAAAATCGCGGGTGTGTTTTGAAATAGTGGCAGTATCCATATCAAATATGGCAACGATATCGTTCTGATTAACCACTATCTCCTGACCTAAATGAAGATACATATTTTCACCTTACTTTTCTGATAACTCCGCCAGAAACATTATACAAAGCGGAATTTTCAAGGTTTTTATACCTTTCGTAATCACAAACAGTTATAATAACCTGCTTATTTTTAATATTATTTATAATAAAATCCTGCCTTTTAATATCAAGTTCGCTCATAATATCATCAAGAAGCAAAACGGGATATTCATCAAATCGTTCTTTGATATTTTCGCATTCCGCAAGTTTCAAAGAGAGAACAACGCTTCTCTGCTGCCCCTGGGATGCAAAGGATTTTACCTCTTTTTTATCAATAAAGAACTTAATATCGTCTTTATGAATTCCAAAAGTTGAAGTGCCTTTTTCTATATCGGCTCCAATTGATTTTTTGAGAATTTCGTAGTATTTTTCAAAAAGCTCTTTTTCAGAGGAATTTTCAGAAATTTCTATAAATGAAAGATACTTCATAGTGAGATTTTCTTTTTCTGAAGAAATTTCTCTATAAAAATTTATGGCGTTCTTTTTAATATCATTTATAAAATCAAATCGGCATTTAGCAATAAAAGACCCATATTTTGAGAGATATCCGTTATAGGTATCAAGCAAAAGCAGATTATTCTCCGAATTTTCAAAATCCTTTAAAAGAGCGTTTTTCTGCTTTAAGATTTTGTTATAGTTAATAAGATAAGAAAAATATTTAACGCTTTGCTGACAAAGGGCACTATCTAAAAATCTTCTTTTTTCCGAAGGACCTTCTTTAACAAGATTTAAATCCTCAGGAGTAAATAAAACGCATTTAAACTCTCCCAAAAATTCCGATAATTTTGAAACCTTTGAATAGTTAAAGAAAATTTCCTTCTTTTTTTCCTCGGAAAAGCATATTCTCAGGTTTTCCTCTTTATGGTTTTTAAAAAAGGACATATCAATATCAAAATTATCTTCCTCAAAGTTTAAAAGTTCTTTATCAGTTCTGCTTCGAAAACCTTTTCCATGAGAAAAAACGTAGAAAATTTCGAGAAGATTAGTTTTTCCCTGAGCATTTTCTCCGTAGATAATATTTATGCCCTTATCAAACTGAAGAGAGGCGTTTTTTATATTACGAAAATTAGAAATGCTTAATTTATCAATAAACACGAATATCAATCCTCTGATATAACTGAAAGCTGGGCAATATCTGAAATTTCCACCATATCACCGGGATAAATTTTCTTCCCACGCATAGTGCAGATTTCCCCGTTTACTTTAACGAATCCCTCAACGATAGCGTATTTAGCGTCGCCCCCCGTATGAGAAATTCCTGCAAATTTTATAAGCTGGTCAAGTTTTATAAAAGGGGTAGTTATAGCGATTTTTTCTTTAATCATTGTTTAACCTCCAGGGAAGAACAAGATATAAGAAAGAATTATCGTTTTTATCCTCGGGGATAATAACTGCAGGTGAAACAGGGGTATTTACTTTAAGAATAACTTTTTCGCATTCGCAAGCGCGAAGTGCTTCCATAAGAAATTTATTATTAAATCCGATGCAAATCTGCTTATCGTTTCTTTCAAGCTTAATTTCGTTATAAGCGGAACCAAGAGGAGATATGCAAGACATTTTAAGAGTATCAAACTCAAAATTGCATCTTATAGGGCTTTTATTTATCTCGCTGATAATTGGAGAAACTCTTCTTATGGAGTTTATAAATTCGTCAGTTTTAATTGGGATTTCTATTTCGTTATTCTGAGGAACTGCAGATTTATAATTAAAGAACTGCCCCTCTAAAAGACGGGTATAAAGTTTTATATTCTCAGTTTCAACAACAAGGTGCTTATTAGAAGTATAGAAAGTGATTTCTTTATTTTCTTCCGTTATCTTAGAAATTTCGGAAAGAGCTTTTCCCGGAACGATAAATGAAGTATCAATTCCGTTTTCGTTTTGAATTTTGCCTTTTCTTATTGCAAGACGGTATCCGTCAAGGGAAACAACGGTCAAATCCTCTTTTTCGATTTCGAATAAGCTTCCCGTTAAAACAGGGCGTGAATCATCAGAGGAAACTGCAAAAAGAGTCTGTCTTATTATTCTTTTTAACTCGTCTGAAGAAATATTAAAGGTTTTGTCATAAGAAATGATAGGAAGCTCGGGATATTCGTCTGCTGCAAAAGCAGAAAACTTAAATTCCGTAGAGCCGTTTTTTATAGTTACTTTATTATCTTTTGAAACGTTAAAGCTTATTTCCCCGTCAGGCATTTCTCTTATGATATCTGATAAAATTCTGCAAGGGATAATAACGCTTCCCGGTTCCTCTACTGAAGCAGGAGTATTGCATTCTATTCCCATTTCAAGATTATAACCGGTGATTTTAATATCAATATCCGAAGTCTCAATTAAAAATCCTTCAAGAACAGGCATAGTAGTTTTTGAAGTAATTGCTCTTGAACAAATATTTATGCTTTCCTGGAATAAGTCTTTCTGACAAGTAAATATCATAATAATTTACCTCCGTTTTTTTATCTTTTATAATATAAAAAAATATTATTATAAATAGTAGTATTAGTAGTATAAGCGGTGATTTTGTGGAAAAGTGGGTTTATCCCTTGAAATATAAGGGTTTTTACAGTTAATACTTTTGTGAAAATAATGTTTATTAAAGATAGGTTTTCCACCAGAATAAAATTTTAGAGATTTATCCACAAAATAAGTTAATTTATGTTAGTGGAATAGTAGAAAATTCCGTGGAAAAAACCAAATTGTGAATAACTATTATGTGGAAAAAGTGGATTATGTATTTTCTACATATATAATATATCTTAAAAATAATGGTGGATAAAAAAGTTAATAATTTTTTACTGACTTTATAAGGTCGTTAATATCATTTCTGAGAGAAGAGTCTTTTTCCATAGAAGAATTAACTTTTTTAATGGCGTTAATAATAGTGGTATGATCTTTACCGCCGAAGTTATCTCCGATGGCTTGCAGAGAAAGTGGAGTAGTTTTGCTCACGATATACATGGCAACGTGACGGGCCCAGGTAATATTAGCAAGTTTTTTAGTGCTCATAATATCATCCACGGAAACGTCGTAGAATTTTGAAACCTCTCTGATAATTTTATCAACGGTAACGGAAACGGGAACGTTCTCGCTGACAATATCCTTAATAGCATCCTGGGCGCAGGCAATATTAGGCGCCTGATTATTCATATTGCAGGTTGCTTTCATTTTTTTGATAGTGCCTTCAAGCTGACGGATATTGTTTTTTAGTTTAGTTGCAATAAATTCAAGAACGCTATCAGGAACGGAAAAAGATAGATAATCCGCTTTTCTTCTCAAAATTGCAAGACGGGTCTCAAAATCAGGTGGCTGAATATCAGCAAGAAGTCCCTGCTCAAATCGGGAACGAAGACGTTCGTCGATTTTATTTATTTCTCTTGGAGGACGGTCCGAAGTAAAGACGATTTGCTTCTTTGCGGTGGTAAGAGTATTAAAAGTATGGAAAAACTCCTCCTGAGTTCGTTCCATCTTTGAAATAAACTGAATATCGTCGATTAAAAGCATATCAGCTTTTCTATATTTATTGCGAAATTCCGCCGTTCTTGAGTTCTGAATAGCAATAACAAGCTCGTTAAGAAATTCCTCACAGTTGATATAAATAATATTCAAATCCTTATTATTCTTTTTTGCCTCGTTTGCAATAGCAAAAAGAAGATGGGTTTTTCCAAGACCGGAATTACCGTAGATAAATAGCGGGTTATACGCTGCCGCAGGTTTTTTTGCAACGGCAAGAGATGCTGCGTGAGCAAATTTATTTGATTCACCAACTATAAAAGTATCAAAAGTATATTCATAATCATAGTTAAGTGATAAAAATAAATCGCTATCACCGGGAGTAGTGGTATTATAATTTTTTATTTCTTTTTTTGGATGGTCGTCAGAGATAAAGGTAACGTGAACGTCAAATCCCATAACCTCAAAAAGAGCTTTTTCAATCTCTTCGGTATATCTTGTTTCAAAAACTTCCTTCTGCCAGGAAGTCTCAACTTTAAAAGAGCAATCCCCGGTTTCAATATTAAAGCTATGGGGCTGAAGCTTTGAAAACCAGGTAGAAATAATAATCTCTGAAACCTGCCCGCGAAGATTATTAAGGGCAATATTCCAAACGTCATCAAATGACTGCATTAAAATCTTTCCTTTCTTAAAAATATTTTAGTCAAAAAAATCATACATAAGACAATATCAACACAGACTAGATAGTTTTTTACTTTTTAGGGTTAAACCTCGGAAAACACAAAAAATTTATCTTACAGGTATATAAAGGAGAAAAATATACCTAATTTATTGTAACACAAAAGCGAAATTTTTTCAATTAAAAAAACAGTAAAAAACAGTAAATAATTAAAAAATGCTTGACAAAAAGACAAGGTAAATATATAATGTTATGTGCTATTATGAAATTACTATCACTATATTTACCGATAGGTAGCGTCAAAAGATAGGGCGACATACCTTTTGACGGTATTTATCAGAAATTGAAGGAGGTGTTTTTCGTGGTAAGAACATATCAGCCAAAGAAAAGACAGAGAAGCAAAGAGCACGGCTTCAGAAAAAGAATGAGAACTTCCAACGGCAGAAAAGTTTTAGCAAGAAGAAGAGCTAGAGGAAGAAAAAGATTAACTCACTAATAATAGACCAGAAGGCCACGGATAGCGGTGGCCTTTTTGTTTGTTAAGGTGGAAGAAGAAAAATCTCTTCACCTTGAGAGAAAAAGAGCGTGAGAAATGAAAACAATATCAATTGTTGAAAACAGCGATTTCAAAAGAGCATATTACAGAGGAAAAAACTTTCCTTCCCCTTATGTTGTTATGTATTGCCGCAAAAACGGGCAAAAAATCAATCGCCTTGGCTTAACCACCAGCAAAAAAATCGGCAACGCCGTTATGCGAAATAGGTCGAGACGAGTTCTGAGGGAAGCGTTTTTTCGTTTGGAGGATAGCTTGCACGAAGGATATGATATAGTCCTTGTCGCCCGTGGAAAAACTCCCTACGTAAAATCCACTCAGGTATATTCTGAGTTATATAAGCTTTTTGAGATGGCAAAAATGATTAAAAGCCCTTCGGAAAGGCAAGAGAGTTAATGAAAAAGATTATAATATTTCTGATAAAACTATATAGGAAATATATCTCTCCATTAAAAAAACCATGCTGCAGATTTTATCCGACCTGCAGCCAGTATGCAATAGAAGCATATGAAAAATACGGAGTTTTAAAAGGAACGTATCTCACTATAAGACGGCTTATAAGATGCAACCCTTTTAATCCCGGCGGAATAGATAAGGTTCCGTAAAAATAACTTGGAGGAAAGAAATGACTGCATTACTTAATTTGATTGCAACCCCATTCGGCTACGTTATAAAATTTTTATATGGCCTTACGGGAAGCTACGTTTTATCCCTTATTGTGTTTTCTTTTATAACTAAAATAGTTATGCTACCATTTGGTATTAAACAGCAGAAATCAGTTCTGGAAACGAGAAGACTTCAACCAAAAATCGAAAAAATCAAGAAAAAATATAGCAATAACCCTCAGAAAGCTCAGCAGGAGATTAACGACCTTTATATGAAAGAGGGCGTAAATCCTATGGGCGGGTGCGGTCCTCTTTTGATTCAGATGCCTATAATTATGGGTATCTATCAGGTTGCAAGAAGACCACTATCTTTTATAAATAATATTTCTACTGCAACTTTAGTCAGCATTCAGAAGATTATGAATCTTCAGGGAGTTCCCGTTGACGAAAAAACTATTGTTAACTATGAGCTTAATATTGCTCATAAGCTTCCCGAATACGTTGAAAACCTAAAATCAACAGGCATTCTTGATAAAGATTTTGAAATGATAGATTTCCATCTTTTCGGAATAAATGCTCTTGATTTGACTCAGACTCCATCTTTGACTTCAGCCCTTGTGATAATACCACTTATCTCTGCGGCAACCTCAGTATTATTCTCATTTATAAATAATAAAGTTAACCCTCAGAACGGCGGCGCAGCTCAGGGTCTTTCAATGAAAATCACTTCATACGTAATGATGCCGGCTATGTCCTTCTTTATGGGACTATGGTTCCCTGCGGCAGTATCAATTTACTGGGCATTTTCAAACGTTGCATCTATTTTCCAGACAATTCTTTTAAATAAGCTTATGCCTGCAGAGAAATATATGGAAAAATTTGAGGACAAAGAAGAAAAACGTGCCGAAGCGCGCAGAAGAAATATGGAAAGAATCGAAGAGGAAAAAAAGGCCTTAATGCTTGAATTTGAAGCAGAGAAAAAGGCGGCAAATAATAAACCTCAGAAAGAATCTCAGGAGGAAGAATAAAATGCAGAAAGAATTATACTTCGAGGGCAAAACCCTTGAACTTGCTATAAAAAGTGCCTGCGCAAATCTTTGCATTGCAGAAGATGACCTTACCGGCTACGAAGTAGTTTCAACGGGCAAAAAAGGTTTTCTCGGACTTGGCGGCGAAATGGCAAAAATCAAAGTTTTTGTTGAAATGACCGCTGAAGAAGAGGCAGAAATCGCAAAACAAAAAGCAGCGAAAGAAGCAGCGAAGGCTGCCGCTGAAAAAGAAGTAAAAGCTCCCGCAAAAAGCAGCGCTCCAAAGAAAGAAACGGCAGAAGATTTCTCAGAATATGAGAAAAAAGCAGTAGAATTTCTTGCGCCTCTTTGCGAAAAAATCTTAGGCAAAAAGGTTGACCTTTCCGTTTCTATGGAAGGCAGAAACATGATTATTGATATTGCCGGGGAGGATATGGGCGTTTTGATCGGAAGAAGAGGCGAAACCCTTGATTCTATTCAGTATCTTACCTCTCTTGCAATAAACGAAAGAAACTCAGGAATGATAAAGGTATTTATAAATACCGAAAATTACAGAGAAAAAAGAGAAAAAACTCTTGAAGATTTAGCAAAAAGAACTGCGAAAAAGGTTCTTAAATCAGGCAGAAGCTATACCTTTGAGCCAATGCCACCTTATGAGAGAAGAATTCTTCACGCAACACTTCAGGAATTTTCAGGAATCGTAACTTATTCCGTTGGTCAGGAACCAAAGAGAAAAGTTGTTATAGCAGTAGAAAAAAACAGCAAGGCGGTGCAGAAAAATGAAAAATAACGAAAAAACTATGGAGCAAATAGTCTCTCTTTGCAAAAACAGGGGCTTTGTTTTCAGTGGTAGTGAAATTTATGGTGGTCTTGCAAATACCTGGGACTACGGACCTCTTGGCGTAGAATTCAAAAATAACGTTAAAAAAGCTTGGTGGAAAAAATTCGTTTATGAAATTCCAAATAACGTAGGACTTGATAGCGCAATTTTGATGAATCCAAAAGTATGGGTTGCATCAGGCCACGTTGGAGGATTCTCCGATCCTCTTATGGACTGCAAAAACTGCAAAACCCGTCACCGTGCCGACCAGCTTATCGAAGACCAGACGGGAACCGTTCCTGCGGGCTGGAGCTTCGAAGAAATGGCAAACTTCATTAAAGAAAAAGGGGTTAAATGTCCTGATTGCGAAAGCACTGACTTTACCGATATCAGAAACTTTAACCTTATGTTCAAAACTTTCCAGGGCGTAACGGAAGATAGCAAAAACGAGCTTTATCTTCGTCCTGAAACCGCTCAGGGTATTTTCGTAAACTTCAAAAGCATCCAGAGAACAACAAGAAAGAAAGTTCCTTTTGGTGTTTGTCAGGTTGGTAAATCTTTCAGAAACGAGATTACGCCGGGTAACTTCACTTTCAGAACCCGTGAGTTCGAGCAGATGGAACTTGAATTCTTCTGCAAACCGGGAACAGACCTTGAATGGTTTGATTTCTATAGAAGTTACTGCAAAAACTTCCTTCTATCTCTTGGTATAAAAGAGGAAAACCTTCGCCTTCGTGACCACGAAAAAGAAGAGCTTTCCCACTATTCAAACGCAACAACAGATATCGAATTTTTATTCCCATTCGGATTTGGCGAGCTATGGGGAATCGCAGATAGAACTGACTTTGACCTTAAAGCTCATCAGACTCATTCAGGCGAAAGTATGGAATATTTCGACCCTGAAACAAACGAAAAATACGTTCCATACGTTGTTGAGCCATCTCTTGGCGCAGACCGTGTTGCCCTTGCTTTTCTTTGCGAAGCATACGACGAAGAGGTAGTTGACGCTGAGAAAAACGATACGAGAGTCGTTATGAGACTTCACCCTGCTCTTGCACCATTCAAAGCAGCGGTATTGCCACTTTCTAAAAAATTATCAGAACAGGCAGAAGAAGTTTATAATAACCTTTCAAAGAAATTCTGCGTAGACTTTGACGAAGCAGGTTCAATCGGAAAAAGATATCGCCGTCAGGACGAAATCGGAACTCCCGTTTGTATCACTTATGACTTTGATTCTCTTGAAGACAAAATGGTAACAGTTCGTGACAGAGACTCAATGGAACAGAAGAGAATAAAAATAGACGAACTTGAAGCATATATCGAAAAACTAATGGAATTTTAGAAAAAACGCCTTCGGATTAACCGAAGGCGTTTTCTTTTTTTTATTTTTCTTCTTTTTCTTGGTGGTCGAGAGCATATTTGCAGCACTGCAAAACAAGCAAATTAAATGAAATATTATTTTCCGCCGCTGTTTTATTTAGTTGCTCAAATAAGGACTCCGTAAATCTTATTGTTCGTGAAATATTTGCCGATTTATATTCTTTATCTACTTTAAACATAATATCATCTCCTATACTTAATATTATGCTTAAAATTTGTTGCATTTATATAACCACAAATGGTTGCATTTTTCAATAAAATCCCTTATGATATGAATTGCAATATAATTTAAGGGCGTGATAAAATGAACTGCGATAATAATTTTTGCATATATTGGTCGAAGGGAAAATGCTTATTAAAGAAAATTTCCATAGATGAATCAGGCAGATGCCGGGAATGTATTCTCGTTGATATTGACGAAAGTCAATTGGCAATTTTGCGAAAAAAATTATTGGATAAATATGAGGAAGAGACAAAAAACATTTTCTAAGATGGTAGGGGGTGGATTCCATAGCCGACCGTAATAAAGATTCCCTCTCCGTCCTCGTTTCACTCGGCCACCTCTCCCAAAGTGAGAGGCAAGAAAAGGCCCCCTTTACACAAGGGAGGCTTTTTGTTTTGTCTCATACCGTAACAAGCAGGGAAAATGTATATAACATTTTCCGTACTTTAGGAGAACCTAAAAACCTTTTCTAAACAAATATCATCTATTCGATAAATTGGAATTTAATGAATAGTCTATTTTATTTCTCTGACATACAAACGGTCAATTCCATTTCCGTAGTT
>JAFZHO010000091.1 GCA_017554835.1 Clostridia bacterium | reverse complement strand
TCTGCCGTTCAATGCACCTTGTAAAGCTTTTTGCCTTTGATGGTATATTATGCACTTTTTCCACTATCGTTTTAAATATCGTTTTTCTCGTTGTTTTCAAAATGGGTATTGTGGGCTATGTTTTCGCAAATATATTTGCGGATTTAATATCTGCTATATTCTTATTTACCTACGCGAAATTGCACCGTTTTGTAAAATTCAGAAAAATCGAAAAATCAACTATAACGGGAATGCTGAAATATGCAATTCCTCTTATCCCGACCAATATTTTCTGGTGGATAACAAACGTTTCAGATAGATATATCGTTACTGCTATGGAAGGCGCAGATATAAACGGACTTTATGCAGTAGCAAATAAAATTCCAAGTATGCTTGTTCTTTTATCAACGGTTTTTATGGAAGCGTGGCAGATGTCTGCAATTACGGAAAATAAAAAAGGGGAAAGGGAGAACTTTTTCAAAAAAGTTTTTTCAAGCTATCAGTCCGTAGTATTTATTGGCGGAGCGTTTTTGATACTATTCACAAAACCTATAACTAAGCTTCTTGTTTCTGATAGTTTTTATAACGCCTGGACTTATACCCCGTTTTTGATTATTGCAATGGCATGTTCCTGCCTTGCAACTTTTATGGGAAGCGTTTACGTAGTCGAGAAAAAAAGCGTTATGTCACTTGTAACAACTATGACAGGCGCCATTTTGAATATAATAATGAATTTTATTCTTGTTCCACGGTTTGGAGCAAACGGCGCAGCATTTGCAACCTTTATGAGTTATTTATGCGTTTTCGTTATAAGAGGTGTAAACACAAAACGCTTTATAAGCTTCAATATGCATAGTGTTCAGGTGGGAATAAACGTAGCTATACTTATAATTCAAAGCTTTATACTTATTTTTGAAATAAAATATTGGCTTTTGATAGAGATAATCTTAGTAGCCGCAATGCTTTTAATTAACTTCAAATATCTTTATCAAAGCATCAGAACACTTCTGAAAAAATAAATTGAATAAAAATAAAAAACTCTGTTCTTAATAATAAGGACAGAGTTTTTTTGGTGATAAAATGAAAAATAAAAATATCTTATCAAATGTTAAAAACGCTTCTTCGGGGCTTCTCACGGGAATTATAAACGGATTTCTTGGTTCGGGTGGAGGAGTGGTAGCAGTATTTATGCTTGAAAAGATTTGTAAACTTAACGAAAAGAAAGCCCATGCAACCTCGGTTTTCGTTATAATGGTTTTATGCATTTTCAGTGGATTTTTATATATCTCCCAGGGAGAAATAAGTATAAAAGACGTTATTATCTATATCCCGGGTGGAATCGTAGGCGGAGCGATAGGGGCTTTACTTCTCAAAAAAATAAAGACCGAAATTCTGAAAATACTTTTCGGCCTATTGATGATATATAGCGGGATAAGGATGTTTTTCTGATGGAGTTTTTATTGATATTTTTAATAACGGTTGTGGCGGGAATTTTCTCGGGAATGGGCATCGGTGGCGGAACCATACTCGTCGTCGGGATAACAATGTTTCTGAATAAGGCACAACTCTTTGCGCAGGGTGTAAATGTCTTGACCTTTATACCTGTTGCCCTCGTTGCAGTCATAGTTCATATAAAAAATAACAACATAGATTTCAAAAATATAACCTGGTTTTTGCCATTTGGAGTTTTGGGAACGTTTTTAGGCAGTATGGTTGCCTTTTATATAGATGATAAATACCTGAAATACGGATTTGGCGGGTTCATTTTAGTATTCGGCATAGTTACCGTTATAAAAGGAATAAAAGGTCTTATCAAAAAAAGAAAAGGTTGATGCATAAGCATCAACCTTTTTGTTTACTGAAATAGTTCTGCCCAAAGCTCATCGTATTTTTCCAAAATGTTTTTGGGAAGATTTTTATATTGTTCTGTGCTGTTTTTCAGATAATCTGATGGTGGGAATATAACCCCATCGTTTTTCACTTCATCGGGAAGTTCGTTATATAATAACTTGTTTGGAGTTGCGTAATAAGTCATATCCATATTTCTTTTAGCGCTTTCTTTTTCAAGAAGGAAATTTATAAGCATTTCAGCTTCTTTTTTATTTTCTGCGCCTTTTGGAATAACAAAACCGTCGTAGAAAATATTTGTTCCCTCTTTTGGAAGACAGAAAGCAAGGGAATCATTTTGCTCTTTCATAGCAAGGTAATCGCCTGCGTAATAAACGCCCATAGCTTGTTCTCCCATTTCAAGTCTATCGTAAATCTGGTCCATAACGTAGGCCTGAACGAGAGGTTTCTGAGTTTTTAGTTCCTCAAAAGCTTTTTGAATTTCTGCTTCGTTTTCGGTGTTGTAAGAATATCCGAGTTTTTTAAGAGCGATACCGAAAGTATCTCTTGAATTATCAAACATAAGAATTTCGCCGCTGTATTTTTCGTTCCAAAGGATATTCCAGCTATCAACAACGTCTGTTACCATTTCGGTATTATATATAATTCCAACGGTTCCCCAGGAATATGGTACGTAATAATCATTTTTAGCTTCAAAAGGTATTCCGTCATATTCTTTTGTTGTAAGAATATTAACGTAGTTGGGAATATTGGTATAATCAAGTTTTTCAAGCATTCCCTCATCGCGAAGTCTGTCTATCATATAGTCGGAAGGAACGATAAGGTCGGCATCCATTCCGCCCATTTTAAGTTTAGAATATAAGGTTTCGTTACTATCATAAGTGCTGAAATTTACTTTGATATTAGTTTCGTTTTCGAATTCGTCAATAAGACTTTCGTCAAAGCACTCGCCCCAATGCTGAAAGGTAACTTCACCTACGTATTGCTTACCGCAAGAAGACAGAGCCAATACTGATGCAAAAACCAGTATAAGCACCATAATGATGCTAAAGATTTTTTTCAACTTTTTTCAACTTCCTCTCTTTTTTTGAATTATTATCATCCTGCCTTAAATTAACTATAATAAGCAAAATAAGAACAGTTAAAAACATAATTGAAGACAATGCGTAAATTTTCGGGTTGATTTTCTTCTTAGTCATACTAAAAATAGTAACCGCAAGAGTCTGAGCAGTTCCGCCTGTGTAGTTACTGATCATAAAGTCGTCAAATGATAAAGTAAAAGCGAGAATAAAGCCGGTAACGATTCCCGGTTTAATTTCGTGGAAAACCACTTTCCAGAAAGCCGAGAAAGGAGTTGCTCCAAGGTCGAGTGCCGCTTCATAGGTCATATTATCCGCCTGATGAAGTTTGGGAAGCACCGATAAAATAACGTATGGTATATTAAAAGTAATATGAGCAAGAAGAAGAGTAATTTCGCCACGTTCGATTCTTAATGCGATGAATAAAAGCATAAGGGAAACGCCGGTAATAATATCAGGGTTTGTAACGGGGATATTATTAACTGATAAAACGGCAGAACGGGTTCTTTTTTTCATATTTGCGATTCCGATAGCAGCCATAGTTCCGATAATGGTGGCAATAATCGCAGAAAAAATCGCAACGCGAAGGGTAACGCCCCAGGAGTTCATTATTTGCTTATCCTGGAATAGTTGAATATACCAGTCAAAAGTAAATCCTGTCCATTTTGAAGATTTACTTGAATTGAATGAATAAGCAATAAGAACGGCGATAGGTGCGTAAAGAAAAGTAAAAATAATAAAAATATAAAATCTTTTCAAAAACTTAAGCATCACATGATTCCTCCTGCTTCGTCAGAATCAAATTTACGCATAACTCCCATACTTATAAGGATAAATACCATAAGAATAAGAGAAATAGCAGAGCCAAGGTGGGGGTTATAGGCATTTCCGAGGAACTGCATATCAATAAGGTCGCCGATAAGCATATTCGCACCGCCGCCACCTAAAAGTTTCGAAATTATAAAAGTGGAAATAGCAGGAACAAAAACCATAGTAAGCCCTGTTATAATTCCGGGAACGCTAAGAGGGAGAACAACCTTGAAAAATACCTGAACGTTATTTGCGCCAAGGTCTTTTGCCGCTTCGATAACTTTTTCGTCCATTTTGGTAAGCACGGAATAAATAGGCAAAATCATAAATGGAAGAAAGTTATAAATCATACCAAGAACAATGGCAAACTGAGTATCCATTATATCAATGGTAGGAAGATTTAAGGCCGAAAGTATAGTATTTAAAACGCCGCTTTCAGTATTCAAAATCTTAATCCAGGAATAAGTTCTTAATAAGAAATTCATCCACATTGGAAGCATAGTCAAAAGAACAAAAACGTTCTGAACCTTTGGACTCATTTTTGAGATTATATATCCAACGGGATAACCGAGAGCAAGGCAGATAACAGTTGATATAATAGATAATTTAAGAGACCTTAAAAAAACGGGAAGGTATCTATTTAGGTGGTTAAAATTATCAAACGTGAAATTAAAATTATCGTCAGTAAATGCAAAAGCAATTATAAAAATCATAGGAATAATGATAAATATAACTGCCCATATCAAAAAAGGGATGGAAAGTGATTTTGACTTCATTTCTCACACTCCTTTTTTGATTTTTTCATAATATGAAAATCAAAAGGTTTAACTTTAAGACCGATTTTTTCGCCCGGCTGAGAAGCGATGGTATTATGAGCAAGAAATTCAAATCCGTCGCACTGAATAACCATCTCGAAATGAACACCCTTGAAAGTGAGGGAGGTAACGGTTCCACTGAAAATTCCCTCCTCAGGAGAGGTGATTATAATATCCTCAGGTCTTATAACAACGTCAACGCTTTCGTTTTCTTCAAAGCCAACGTCAACGCACTCAATATCCTGACCGAAAATATTAACAAGACAGTCCTTTTTCATAATTCCGTCCAAGATATTGCTTTCGCCGATAAAGTCGGCAACAAAAGCGTTTTTTGGCTCGTTATATATATCCTGAGGGGTGCCGATCTGCTGAATTTTGCCCTCGTTCATAACAACAATAGTATCAGACATAGAAAGAGCTTCTTCCTGGTCGTGAGTAACGTAAATAAAAGTTATGCCAAGACGTTGCTGAATTTTTTTAAGCTCGGTCTGCATATCTTTACGAAGTTTAAGGTCAAGAGCACCAAGTGGCTCGTCAAGAAGCAAAACTTTCGGATGATTAACAAGAGCCCTCACAATAGCAACACGCTGCTGCTGACCTCCTGAAAGTGAATTGATATCTCTTTTTTCATATCCGGAAAGGTTAACAAGCTTAAGCATTTCGGATACTTTTTCTTTTATAACCTTTTCGTCAAGTTTTTCCTTGCCTTTTTTAAGGCGAAGCCCAAAAGCAACGTTCTCAAAAACGTTCAAATGGGAAAATAATGCATATTTCTGAAAAACGGTATTAAGCTGCCTTTTATAAGGGGGGACTTTGCTGATTTCTTTCCCTTCGAAATAAACGTTACCCGAGGTCTGATTTATAAAACCACCAATAATGCGAAGCGTGGTAGTTTTTCCACAACCGGAAGGACCTAAAAGGGTAACAAATTCTTTATCTCTTATATATAAATTTATGTTATCAAGGACTTTTTCGTTTCCATATTCCATGGAAATATTTTTTAAGTCAATAATTATGTTGTTTTCCAAAATATCAACTCCTAAAAAATAATAATTAAAATATATCATTATTTATCAAAATGTCAATAAAAATTCGAAAATTTCTTGATTTTTTTGAATTTTTTCAAGAATTTTTAAGAGGAACACTAAAAAAACCTATGTATCCTCAAAAATCCTTTGAAATTCTTGTAAATCCTCAGTTTTTCAAAAGGGGAAAATGCTTTATCAAATTAACAATGAAAATCGGAATTTTTAAAGCTTTGAAATATGAATTTCGGGAAAGTATTTTGATACGAAATCAATATTTTTAACGCAGAAACTTTTGCCGTTGAGATAATCCAAAATACCGCTTTCTGATTTGAAATCAAAAAGAGTTTTATAAGAACATAACGTCTGAAATCTGAAAGGATATTTTTTATTCATTTCGTTAGTTCCGTATTTACCGTCGCCAAGAAGAGGATGACCAATGCTCGCCATATGGCAGCGTATCTGATGGGTTCTTCCCGTAATAAGATGGATTTTGCAAAGTGAAATATCTTTGAAAGAAGATATAACTTCATATTCCGTTATAGCGGTTTTACTGCCTTTTATCTGCTTATCATAAACTTTTACGGTGTTTGTCTTTTCGTTTTTAAGCATATATCCTTTTAATGTATCCTTGGATTTTTTTGGTCTGCCGTGAACAAGACAAAGATAATATTTTTCGATTTCTCTGTTTTTGATTTTGTCGTTTATAATTTTAAGGGTCTGAGCATTTTTAGCAGCAATAACGATTCCCTGAGTGTTTCTGTCAATACGGTTACAAAGAGAGGGGACAAAGGAATTTTCATTTTCGGGAATATATTCGCCCTTTTCGTATAAATAGGCCTTGATATGAGATATAAGAGTATTATAGCTTTCTTTATCGTCGCTATGGCATATAAGACCTACGGGCTTATTTATAAGAAGAATATTCTCATCCTCGTATACTATATCAAGATTAACGGTAAGTTTTTTGAAATCGGAGTTATCAGAGGAAGGAGCAAAAAATTCGTCATTAATATATAAGGAAATAACGTCGCCTTCAAAAAGACGGGTAGAAATTTCGGCACGTTTTTTGTTGACCTTTATTTTCTTTTGACGAATATATTTATACATAAGCGCTTTTGGCAGGGATTTAACGGTTTTCTGAATAAATTTATCAAGTCGTTGATCGCTATCGTTTTTATTGATAATATATTCTTTCATATCAAAACTCCTTTCTCAAAACGTTAAGATAATTATATCATAAAACGTAACATATATAAATAAAAAAATTTCAAAAAAAGCATTGACAAATAAATAATCCTATGCTAAAATCTTTTAAGTCAGTGAGAACTGATATATGTGCGGGTGTAGTTCAATGGTAGAATTCCAGCCTTCCAAGCTGGTCGCGTGGGTTCGATTCCCATCACCCGCTCCATTTTTTTTGCGCCAGTAGCTCAGCTGGATAGA
>JAFZHO010000007.1 GCA_017554835.1 Clostridia bacterium | reverse complement strand
TTCTAAGATGCGAAATTATCAAAATGGTAACAGCGGCACTATCATAAATAAAAAGCTAAAGCTTTTCTGAAAATATCCCATCCTATTTGGATGGGATATTTCGTTATAAAAAGCCACCCGAAAATTCGGGTGGCTTTTTTGTCGGAAAATCTTATATGTAGCAAGTTGCACAAAAAATCGGCTTTTGAAAAGGAAAAAAGGCCGGTTTTTTTATATATTATGCACAAAATTTATTATATTGTATTGAAAAAAGCAATAGAATGTAATATAATTAGAGAGTAATATTTGTATAAAATATACAACTTTATATAACACCTTGAAGGGAGTAATATATTTTGAAAGACTACAACATTAAAAACATCAGAAACATTTCACTTTTAGGCCACGGCGGCTCGGGAAAAACCTCTGTTGCAGAGGCAATGCTTTACGTGGGAAAGTCGAGTAGCCGTCTTGGAAAGGTTTCCGAAGGAAATACGGTATGCGATTTTGAGGGCGAAGAAATAAAAAGAGGAATTTCTCTTTCTACTGCAGTTGCTCCTCTCGAATGGAATAACCATAAAATAAATATAATAGATAACCCCGGATTTTTTGATTTTGAGGGTGAGGTTCGTCAGTCTCTTTCTGTTAGTGACGGCGCGGTTATCGTAGTTTCGGGAAAAAGTGGCGTAACCGTTGGCGCTGAAAAATCATTCAAACTTGCAAAAGAGAGAAATATTCCTATTATATTCTACGTTTCAAAACTTGATAGCGAAAACTCTCATTATTATAGAGTTCTTGATTCTTTGAGAGATAAATTCGGAGTTAACGTTTGTCCTCTTGAGATTCCTATTGTTCAGGACGCTCAGGTTCACGGCTACGTTAACCTTATCGAAATGCGCGGCAGAAAATATAACGAGGATGGAACCTTCTCCGAGATACCCATTCCCGATTATATGAATGAGAGAATTGATCCTATCGTTAATATGATAAACGAGGCAGTTGCAGAAACTTCTGAGGAATTTATGGATAAATTCTTTGCAGGAGAAACCTTCACTCCCGATGAAATCGCAAAAGCCCTTAAAGAAGGCGTTCAGAACGGTAGCATACTCCCCGTTATATGTGGTAGCGCAACTGTTTGCTTCAGAGGAATTTCGCTTCTTCTTGATACTATCACAAACTTTGTTCCTTCTCCTGATATGAGAGAATGCGTTGTAACCGATGAGAAAGGCGAAGAAAATCAGTTCAAATCCGATATATCCGATGAACCTTCACTATTCGTTTTCAAAACCGTTGCTGACCCATTCGTTGGCAAAATGTCTTATTTTAAAGTAATGTCAGGAACTGTTGATAACAGCATGACTTTATATAATATGACAACGGGCGATACTGAAAAAATGGGTCATATATTTATTATCAAAGGAAAAACCCAGACGGAAGTTACAAGCGTTTCTGCAGGTGATATTGGCGTTGTAACGAAACTTTCTTCTGTTAAAACGGGAGATACCCTGACTTCCTCCAAGAGAAAAATCAAATTCCACGATATTACATATCCGAAACCCTGTCTTCAGATGGCGGTTCTTCCAAAAGCCAAAGGGGATGAAGAGAAAATATCAGCCGGCATCAATAAACTGATGGAAGAGGATTTGACTTGCTTCCTTGTTAATAACGTTGAAACAAAAGAACTTGTTCTTAACTGTATGGGCGAAATGCACGCCGACGTTATTATTTCAAAATTAAAGAGCAAATTTGGAGTTGACGTTGAACTTGCCACTCCAAAAACTCCTTATAGAGAAACAATAAGAAAAACCGTTAAAGCCGAAGGAAAACATAAAAAACAATCAGGTGGTCACGGTCAGTATGGCCACGTTTGGATTGAGTTTTCACCGGGAGAAGAATCAGACCTCACCTTTGAAACCTCTGTTGTTGGTGGTAGCGTTCCGAAGAACTTCTTCCCTGCAGTTGAAAAAGGTCTTCGCGAATCCGTTAAAAACGGTGTTCTTGCAGGATACCCCGTAGTTAACCTTAAAGCAAATCTTTTCGACGGTTCTTATCATCCTGTTGACTCTTCTGAAATGTCATTCAAGGTTGCGGCTTCTCTTGCTTATAAAAACGGACTTGTAAATGCTTCTCCCGTTCTTATGGAGCCGGTGGGAGTTTTGAAAGTAACAGTTCCCGGCGACTTGATGGGCGATATAATCGGTAATATCAATAAGAGAAGAGGAAGAATTCTGGGAATGAATCCTGCTGCAGATGATTATCAGGAAATAGAGGCGGAGGTTCCAATGGCAGAAATGTATGATTATGCTATCGACCTTCGTTCTATGAGCCAGGGCAGAGGAGAATTTACTTTTGACTTTGTTCGTTATGAGGATGTTCCTTCTAACCTTGCCGAAGATATTATCAAAGCTGCAAAAACTGAATAAATTAATAAAGACTGAACGGAATATTTCGTTCAGTCTTTTTTATCATAAAAAATAAAATCCAACATATATATAAAACAAAAATATTTGCAGGTGATATATATGTTTATGGTGTGTGTCAAGAGAAAAACGCTTATTATTTGTTTTGTTGCTTTGGCTGGAGTTGTTGCGCTTTTATCGGGAATGATTTTCTTCGGAGGCAATTCGTCGGTATCGGCTACGGAAAGTGAAAAAATTTCCGAACTTAGCGATATTGTTGTCAAAATTGGAAACTATGGTTATCAGATTGAGCAAAAGCCGGTTGAAATTGAGCAGATAACAGTTCCGGAGGATTTTAATGAGGTTTATGAAAAATATAACGAAATGCAAAAAGCTCAGGGATTTGACCTTAAAAAATATAGAGGGAAAGATATTAAACGATTTTGTTTTCGGGTAACCAATTATAAAGATGTAATAAAAGATAATAAATTTGAGTTTGATGAAGTTTTCGCAAATGTGTTTGTATATAAGAATAAAATAATTGCAGGTGAAATTTTCAGCAGTAATCTTAACGGATTTATGCATACCTTTGATGGTAAAAACTATTATCAGGCCACAACAACGGAATAAATTACTTATAAAAATCTATCACGAAAAAGTGATAGATTTTTTTCAAAAAAGGGGTTGACATAGAGAGGAGAGGTGTGGTATATTAAGTGGGTTGCCGCTTAAAGAGGCAAAAAACCGGAAAAAACCAAAAAAACTTTGAAAAAAGGCTTGACAAAG
>JAFZHO010000090.1 GCA_017554835.1 Clostridia bacterium | reverse complement strand
GCACCAGGTTTTGATTGAAAAAAGTGTAAAAGGCTATAAAGAGAGCGAATTTGAAGTTATGCGTGACTCCAATGACCATGCAATTACTATCTGCGGTATGGAAAATATCGACCCCGTTGGCGTTCATACCGGTGACTCCTGCGTTGTTGCTCCTATTATGACCCTTTCAAAAGAAGACGAAAAAATGCTCAACGATTCTGCTATCAAGCTTATCAAAGAGCTTAAAATCGAGGGTGGATGTAACGTTCAGTTCGCTCTTAACCCCCATTCCTCCGAATATTATCTTATCGAGGTTAACCCACGAGTTTCCCGTTCCTCTGCTCTTGCTTCAAAGGCATCAGGATATCCTATTGCCCGTGTAACTGCAAAAATCGCAGTAGGTATGGCTCTTGAAGATATTAAAATTGCAAACACTAACGCAGCATTTGAACCAAGACTTGACTACGTTATTGCAAAACTACCTCGTTTCCCATTTGATAAATTTGCTTCTGCGACAAATAAGCTGGGCACTCAGATGAAAGCAACAGGCGAAATCATGGGTATCGGTTCAAACCTTGAAGAAGCCCTTCTTAAAGGTATCCGTTCTCTTGAAATCGGTGCAAATCATTTATATCTTTCAAAATTTGATAACATGAGTGTTGACGAGCTTCTGGAATACATTTCAGAATTCCGTTCTGATAATATCTTTGCCATTGCAGAGCTTATCTACCACGGCGTTTCAATTGAAAAAATTCACGAAGTTACTATGATTACTCCATATTTCTTAGAGGCATTCAAAAACATTATTGATATGGAAGAAAATCTTCGCAAAAACAAAGATATAGAAACTCTCAAAGCCGCAAAGAAAATGGGCTTTGGCGATAAATATATTGCTAAACTATGGAACGTTTCAGAAATCGACGTTTATAATATGCGTAAAGAAAATAATCTTTTCCCCGTATTCAAAATGGTTGATACCTGCCACACAAACGCATATATTCCTTATTTCTACTCTTCATACACAGGGGAAAATACTTCTATTCTTACTGATAAGAAAAAAATCATCGTTTTAGGCGCAGGGCCTATTCGTATCGGCCAGGGCGTTGAATTCGACTATTCAACTGTTCACGCCGTTATGACCATCAAAAATGCGGGCTATGAGGCAATTATTATAAATAACAACCCCGAAACCGTTTCAACTGACTATACAACTGCGGATAAACTTTATTTCGAGCCACTTACTCCCGAAGACGTTATGAATATTATCGAATTTGAAAAACCTGAGGGCGTTATCGCTTCTCTTGGCGGGCAGACTGCTATAAACCTTGCTCAGCCGCTTTTCGACCGTGGAGTAAAAATTATTGGAACAGACTGCGCCGCTATCGACAGAGCAGAAGACCGTAACGCGTTCGAAAATCTTCTTAACGAGCTTGATATCCCCCGTGCAAAAGGTAAAGCCGTAACAAAAATCGAAGACGGTATTTCTGCCGCAGCAGAAATAGGTTATCCCGTTCTTGTTCGTCCTTCCTTCGTTCTTGGCGGACGCGCAATGCAAATTGTTGCAAACGAAGAGCAGCTTCGTCATTATTTAAGAACTGCCGTTGAAATCGATGAGGACAAACCCGTTCTTGTTGATAAATATATTCAGGGTCGTGAGGTTGAAATCGACGCTATCTGCGACGGTCGCGACGTATTCGTTCCCGG
>JAFZHO010000089.1 GCA_017554835.1 Clostridia bacterium | reverse complement strand
GGTGATACCGGAATTTTGGAAATATTGAAAGCATACCACGAATGCGGTTATGAAGGATATATCCGTCCTGACCACGGCCGTCATCTATGGGGCGAAGGTCCCGGTACCGTTCGTCCGGGTTATGGACTATACGATAGAGCTCTTGGCATTATGTATATGCTTGGTGTTTGGGATATGCTTGATAGACTTGGAGGAATAAAATAATGATTAATCTACCATTAAATATTGATTATAAAGGTAAAGTAGTTGTTGTAACAGGTGCAGGTGGACTTATCTGCGGAGCTATGGCTCGCGCCTTTGCTCAGTGCGGCGCAAAAGTTGCAGCACTTGACCTTAACGAAGAGGCAGTTAAAAAACTTGCCGACGAACTAAAAGCAGAGGGATTCATCTGCGAAGGTTATAAAGCAAACGTTCTTGAGGCAGAAAGTCTTGAAGAAGTTTATAAAAACGTGGTAAAAGACCTTGGAAAATGCGATATATTGGTTAACGGTGCAGGCGGTAATAACCCAAGAGCAACTACCGATAACGAATATCATCACGAAGCAAAAGAAGGCGGAAAATCATTCTTTGATCTTGATCAGAGTGGCGTTGATTTCGTTTTCAAACTAAACTTCCAGGGAACACTTCTTCCTACTCAGGTTTTTGCAAAAGATATGGCAGAGAATAAAAAAGGATGCATCTTGAATATTTCTTCAATGAACGCTTATACTCCTTTGACTAAAATCCCTGCATACTCAGCTGCAAAAGCAGGTATCTCAAACTTTACTCAGTGGCTTGCAACTCACTTTGCAGGAACAGGAATCAGATGCAACGCAATTGCACCGGGATTTTTGGTATCTGCTCAGAATAAAGCGCTTCTATTTAACGAAGACGGAACTCCTACTGCAAGATCTGCAAAAATTCTTGGCGGAACTCCTTGCAACCGTTTCGTTGATGCAGAAGAACTTTTGGGCGCAACTTTATTCCTATGCGATGATAAATCCGCTTCTGCTATAACAGGAGTTGTTCTACCTATTGACTGCGGTTTTGCAGCATATTCAGGCGTATAAAAAATAATTAAGGAGATAATATTATGACAGTTTTAGAAAGACTTGCCAACGCAGGCGTTGTTCCTGTTGTTGTTTTAGATGATGCAAAAGATGCAATCCCAACTGCAAAAGCGATGCTTGAAGGTGGGGTTGACGTTATGGAGATTACCTTCAGAACTGCTGCTGCTCCCGATTCAATCAAAGCAGTTGCAGATGCTTGCCCTGATATGCTTGTTGGCGCAGGAACAGTTTTGAACCTTGACCAGTGTAAACTTGCTGTTGAAATGGGTGCAAAATTTATCGTTTCTCCCGGTTTTGATAAAGAGGTTGTTTCCTACTGTATCGAAAACGGTATCGCAGTAACTCCCGGTTGCGTAACTCCAACTGAGATTACGGCTGCTGTTAATATGGGACTTAAAGTTATTAAATTCTTCCCTGCTAACGTATATGGCGGACTTAACGCTATGAAAAACCTTTCCGCACCTTTCGTTGGAGTAAAATTTCTTCCAACAGGCGGCGTAAATGCTTCAAATATCAAAGAATATATTGATGCGCCTTATATCCATGCAGTTGGTGGCTCATGGGTTTGCCCAAAAGCTGATATCGCTGCAGGTAATTTCGAAAAAATAACTGAACTTTGTAAAGAAGCCAGAGCAAATGCTTTTGGTAAATAAGGAGGAAATTAAAATGGGTAAAATCGTTACTTTTGGTGAGTTAATGCTTCGTTTGCAGCCATTCAATTACGAACGTTTCGTTCAGTGCAGCCAGGTTGAGTTTACTTTCGGCGGTGGAGAGGCAAACGTTGCCGTTTCACTTGCAAACTACGGTTTGGATGCCGCTTTCGTAACAAAACTTCCTGCTCACGCTATTGGTCAGGCAGCAGTAAATAGTCTTCGTCGTTACGGCGTTGATACTAATAAAATCGTTCGCGGTGGCGATAGAGTAGGTATCTACTATAATGAAAAAGGCGCTTCTCAGCGTGGCTCCGTATGTATTTACGATAGAGCAAATTCTGCTATTTCTCAGGCAAAAAGAGAAGACTTCAACTGGGATGAAATCTTCGAAGGCGTTGAATGGTTCCATTTCACAGGAATCACTCCTGCTCTTGGAGCTAACGTAGTTGAAATTTGCCGTGAAGCTT
This sequence comes from Clostridia bacterium, assembly GCA_017554835.1. GTDB lineage: Bacteria > Bacillota > Clostridia > Oscillospirales > RGIG7773 > RGIG7773. The sequence continues at coordinate 1,490 of JAFZHO010000089.1, read as the reverse complement.
GTAAAGCTGCAAAAGCAAAAGGCGTTAAAATCTCTTGCGACCTTAACTACCGTGGAAAACTATGGACTCGTGACGAGGCAAGAGCAGCAATGACTGACCTTTGTCAGTACGTTGACGTTTGCATTTCAAACGAAGAAGACGCAAAAGACGTATTCGGTATCGAAGCAGAAGCTACTGATATCTACGGCGGAAAACTTAACCACGAGGGATATAAATCAGTTGCAAAACAGCTTGCAGATAAATTCAACTTTGAAAAAGTTGCTATTACTCTTCGTGAAAGCCATTCAGCTTTTGATAACGGATGGAGCGCAATGCTTTATAACGCAGAAACAGATGAATACTGCTTCTCCAAAAAATATGACCTTCATATTATCGACCGTGTTGGTGGTGGAGATTCATTCGGCGGCGGACTTATTTATAGCATCCTAACAGGTAAAAATACTCAGGAAACCGTTGAATTCGCAGTTGCAGCATCTGCACTTAAACATTCTATCGGCGGCGACTATAATATGGTTACAGTTGCCGAAGTTGAAAAACTTGCAGGCGGCGACGCATCAGGCCGTATCCAGAGATAATTATTTAATAAATAAAACGACCGTTTCGGCGGTCGTTTTTTTTATGTTGAATTTTATGGAATAGGGTTATATAATGATAGCATGGGATGTGATTATTTGAAAAAATTTGAGGGAATACTTTTTTGCACGGATCTTGACGGCACCTTATATACCAAGGATAAAAAAGTATCAAAAGAAAATCTTGAAGCAATAGAATATTTCAAAAAAGAGGGTGGAAAATTCACCTTTATAACGGGTCGTGTTCATCAGACCTCGGAAGAAATTTTTAATACTATAAAACCAAACGCGCCTTACGGATGCCTTAACGGTGGGGGAATATATGACGGGGAAAATAAAAAATATCTCTGGAATATGCTTTTGCCGAAAGAGGCGTTAGAACTTGTTTGCGAGGTTGATAAAAAAATTCCTCAGATGGGAATTCAGGTCTGCACGAAAAAAGAAGTAATTTTCAGCAAAGAAAGCGCCGCTATGGAGTATTTCAGACAGGTAACGGGAGTTCCTGATATCAGATATAGTTATAAGGACGTTAAAGACCCGATTTTGAAAGTCGTTCTCGGAAGCGTGGTGGAAGAAGAGATAATAGAGGTTTCAAAACTGCTTAATAGCCACCCGAAAGCAAAGGAGTTTGATTTTATCCGTTCTGAAAAACGTCTTTACGAGATTTTGCCAAAAGGGGCGAATAAGGGACTTGCCCTTGAGAAACTTGCGGAGATTCTTGGAATTTCCATGGAAAAAACCATTGCAGTCGGAGATTATGATAACGACGTTTCAATGGTAAAAAGAGCAGGAGTTGGCTTTGCAGTTTCAAACGCAGTAGAAGATGTTAAAGCCGCCGCCGATTATATAACGGTTTCAAACGAAGAAAGCGCTATTGCAAAAATTATAGATATGCTTGACAAAGGAGAAATTTTAGAT
>JAFZHO010000088.1 GCA_017554835.1 Clostridia bacterium | reverse complement strand
GAAGCGTATCCTTCGGCGATAACGGTTTTTACTACTGGGATCTGGAGGACAAGTCCCCCATGCCCGACGTATTTGGTTCAATGGGCGGCAAGAACTGCCAGTATAATACTACTAATCATGGTCATATTTGTCATATTGAGGATATGGCAGACGCTATTTTGAATAATCACGACCCTATGATAACAGGGGAAGAAGCAATGAATAGCGTTAAAATTATTTTGTCTATATATAAATCCTCTCGCGAGAAGAGGACAATAAAAATATAAAGGTGGTCATTTATTATGGAAAAAGTTTTAAAATGGGCAATTGTTGGTTGTGGCGTAATTTCTAAGAGCCACGGAGATGCACTTTCTGTTGCAAAAAATGCAAAACTTTATGCAGTTTGCGATATTATTGAAGAAAGAGCTATCGCTTGCGCAAAAGAGTTCGGTGCAGAAAAAGTTTATACCAAGTATGAAGATCTTCTTGCAGATCCTGACGTAGACGTTGTTTCTATCTGTACTCCAAGTGGTATGCACGGAGAAATGTGTATCCAGGCGGCAAAAGCAGGTAAACATATTCTTTGCGAAAAGCCAATGGAAATCACTAAAGAAAAACTTGACAGAGTTATCGAAGAAGTTGAAAAATACCCTGTTAAAATGGGATGCGTTTTCCAGAGAAGAGCAGACCCGAAATTTGCAGTAGTTAAAGAAGCTATCGATAGCGGCAGATTTGGTAAAGTTATTCTTGCAGATGCTTATCTAAAATATTATAGAAATCAGAAATACTATGATTCAGGCGAATGGCGCGCTACCTGGGAACTTGATGGCGGCGGAGCTTTGATGAATCAGGGTGTTCACGGAATTGACCTTCTTCAGTGGATGGCAGGCGAGGTTGAGAGCGTTTTCGCAAGATGCGAAACTCAGGTTCGTGATATCGTCGTTGAAGATACTGCTATCGCATCACTTAAATTCAAAAACGGTGCTATCGGTAATATCGAAGGAACTACTTCCGTTTATCCCGCTCAGGATACAAGAATCGAAATCCATTGCGAAAAAGGTTCTATCATAGTTTCTGATAAAGGAATTCTTCAGTGGGCTATTGAAGGAAGCGACGAAAAAGCTCCCGTTATTGAAGCTCCTAACTTCAATATCAAAGCAGACCCAACAAGACTTCCAAGAACTTCTCACGTTATTCCTCTTCATGATATGGCAGATGCTATCATCGAAGATAGAGATCCACTTGTTACTCCAAGAAACGCAAGAAGCGCTGTTGATTTGATTCTTGCTATCTATAAATCATCTGAAGAAAAACGTGAAATCATTCTATAATTGAGGTGAAAACTATGTTCAGAATAGGAATATTAGGTTCAGATAACTCTCACGCTCAGGCGTTTGCAAAACTTTGCAACCTTCCTGATGAAGAGGGAAATTATGCTTATGACGATATAAGAGTCGTTGCTATCTACGGTAGAGACGACGACCCAAAACATACAGAAGAAGTTGCAGAAATCGGCAAAATCGAACTTATCGCAAAAGACCCAAAAGAATTTTTGGGCAAGGTTGATGCGGTAATGGTTGTTTGCCGTGAAGGTGCATTCCACGTTCCCGAGATTCTTCCTTTTGTTGAGGCAGGATATCCCGTTTGGATTGATAAACCAATCTGCACTACTTTGGATGACGTTAAAAAACTAAGAGAAGCTTGCGAAAGAAATAATACTTTAATCACTGGCGGCTCAACTATGAAATACTGCAAAGAAATCGTTGAAGCAGCTACCAAACTTTCCTCAGGAGAAATCGGCGCTACTTTTGGCGGAACTATGCAGTTCCCGGGCGATTTATCAAGCCAGTATAGCGGACTTTATTTCTATGGTTCTCACCTTGTTGAAATGATGCTTACTGTTTTTGGCTATAATCCAAAGAGCTTAATTGCTTCTTCCGTTAAGTCAAACAGAATCTCTATTATCGTAAACTATGATGAGTTCCAGGTTACTTTGAACTATACTTCTCATAGCCCTGCATCATATATTTCTGTTTATAGCGAAAAAGGCGGTTACAGCACAAAAGTTGATATCTCTGATATTTATAAACGCGGTTTCTCAAAATTCCGTGAAATGCTTGTAACAAAAGAGATGCCTTTATCCTTTGATAATCTTGTTAAACCGATTTATGTTTTGGAAGCAATACTAAAATCTCTTAAAGAAAACAGAGAAGTAATGATAGAGGAAATAAAATGATTAAATACGCAGTTATAACAGACGAAATATCTCAGGATATAAATATTGCCGCATCTTTGGCAAAAAAATATAACCTGGAAGGCCTTGAAATTCGTTCAGTAAACGATAGAGGTCCCCATCAGCTTACGGATGCTGATATTTCCGAAATCAAAGAGGCAATGGAGAAAAACTCTCTTGAATGTTGCGCTATTTCTGCTCCTCTTTTCAAATGTAATCTTAACGATAAAGAAATCGCAGAGCAGATGGAGATTTTGGAAAAAATTATTTCCCTTGCAAAAAAACTTGGAACAAAATGCATAAGAGGTTTTACCTTCTTCAAAGAAGAGGATTTCGAAACCGCATTACCAAAAATCGCAGAAGAATATAAAAAGATCATACCTATTCTTGAAAAAGAAGATATGTACGTTTATATTGAGTCCGACCCATCAGTAAACGCTTCCTGCGGCGAAACCCTTGCAAAAGTAATTGAAGCAGTAGGTTCCGACCGTGTTGGCGGATTATGGGATCCGGGTAACGATATTTATTCTCCTGAGTACGAAAAACCTTATCCCGACGGATATTCATTTATGAAAAAATTCGTTCGCCACGTTCATATTAAAGATGCAGTTCGTAACGGTGATAACGCCGATGGAGTTGCATTTGGTGAGGGAGAGGTTGATTTCGAAGGTCAGCTAACTGCCCTTCGTGACGACGGATACGACGGATATATCGTTATGGAAACTCATTATAGACCAAAGAGTATAATTTCAGACGAGCTTTTGCTTCGTCCTCAGGGAAGCGATTTTTCCAGTGGGGGTTACGAGGCAACTGACGAGTGTCTTGAAAAATTCTGCAAACTTGCAAATAAAATATTTTCAAAATAAAGGAGAAATTATTATGGAATTCAAAAAAGATGAATTAGTTGTTAAATTTTTAGAAAACAGAGACCTTATGGGTAAAGTAGCTGCTGACGAAGCTGCTGCAGTTATCGTAAAACTTTTAGAAGAAAAAGACGAACTTAATATCGTTTTTGCAGCTGCGCCTTCTCAGAACGATCTTCTAGCTCATCTTCTTGAGCATAAAGAAATCGAATGGAATAAAATCAACGCTTTCAATATGGACGAGTATTTCGGTCTTGGAAGCGATGCTCCTCAGTGCTTCAGCAACTACCTAAAAGATCATATCTTTACAAAAGCACCTTTCAAGAGCGTAAACCTTCTTAACCCCGATGCAGAAAGCGCAGAAATCGAGTGCGAAAGATTTACAAAACTTATCTCTGCTAACCCAATCGATATCGTATTTATGGGTATCGGTGAAAACGGCCATATCGCATTTAACGACCCGGACGTTGCAGACTTTAACGATTCAAAAGTTGTTAAACCTGTTGAAATCGATGATATCTGCCGTATGCAGCAGGTTAACGACGGATGCTTCGCAAAAATCGATGAAGTTCCTCATCTTGCAATGACTTTGACTATTCCAACTTTGGTATCTGCAAAATATAACTTCTGCGTTGTTCCTTGCGCAACAAAAGCAAACGCAGTTGCTGAAACTTTGCTTGGCGAAATCGGCGAAAAATGCCCTGCAACTTCTTTGAGACTAAAAGATAACGCATTCCTATATTGCGATGCTGAAAGCAGCGCACTTTATAGAAGCAAGGTCGGTGAATAATTATGACATATAAAATATCAGGTGGAAAAGTAATTTCCAATGATATGATAACCGAAAAAAACGTATATATCGAAGATAACAAAATTATCGCTGTTACAAATGACGAGCTTCCTTTTGATAAAGAAATCGATGCAGCAGGTCTTTTTGTTGCTCCCGGATTTATTGATATGCACGTTCACGGCGGTGGTGGATTCGACTTTATCGACGAAGAAGACGGCGCAGTAGAAAAAGCCGTTGAATTTCATCTTGCTCACGGAACAACTGCAATTTACCCAACCGTTCTTGCTGCCGAATTTGATGATATGAAATGGGCTCTTTCAAACATAAGAGAGGTTATGAAAAAATATCCTCAGATTATGGGTGTTCATATGGAAGGCCCTTATTTCTCTTTGGAATATAAAGGCGCTCAGCCCGAAAAATGTATCACCAATCCGATCAAAGAGCAGTATGAATATCTTCTTGAAAACTACCCCGGCGTAGTTAAAAAATGGAGTTATGCTCCTGAACTTCCCGGTAGTTTGGAGTTTCTTGAATGCCTTAAAAAGCATGGCGTAGTTGCATCTGCAGGCCACACAAGTGCTACCTATGACCAGATGAAACCCGCTATTGATAATGGTTTGACTATGATTACCCACCTTTTCTCCTGCACTTCTACTATAACAAGAGAAAAAGGTTTCAGAAAACTTGGTGTTATTGAAACTGCGTTCCTTGAAGATGACGTTATTGCTGAACTTATCGCAGACGGAAAGCATCTTCCACTTGAACTTTTGAGAATGACGTATAAGTTAAAAGGCGCTGATAAACTTTGTCTTGTAACCGATGCTTTGCGTGGCGCAGGTTTACCTGATGGGGAAAAGACTTTCGTTGGTTCAAAAGAAAAAGGCGTTCCTTGTATTATCGAGGATGGCGTTGCAAAACTTATGGACAGAAGCGCTTTTGGTGGAAGCATTGCAACAACTGACCGTCTTTTAAGAACTGCAATTTCTGCAGGAATTTCTCTTGCTGACGGCGTTAAAATGCTGACTAAAACACCTGCTCGCGCTATGGGACTTAAAACCAAAGGCGAACTAAAAGCGGGCTACGATGCAGATATCGTTATCTTTGATAACGACATCAACGTAAAACACGTTATCAGCATGGGCAACCTAGTTAAATAAGATTAGATCAAAAAAGCCACCCGATTTTTCGGGTGGCTTTTTGCATTGCCTGAATATATTATCTTTCCATTTCAATATATCGCATCAGTAGAGCTGCTGCTTCGCATCTTATTGCTTTTCCTTGTGGGTCAAGGAGATTATCGCCTTTACCGTTGATTAAGCCTTTCATATTGCACCAACTCATAGCCTCATATGCCCAGTCAGACATATATTTGAGATCGGCAAAGTTCAAGGTATAATCCCACTGGCCTTTGAAACCTCCACCTTTATACTGCTCATAGCGATATAGCAGTGCGGCAAGTTGTTCGCGGGTGATAGCGTCGTTGGTTCCAAACTCGGTGTCGCTATAGCCGTTTACGATGCTCTTGGAAGCGGCCCATCTGATTGCCTCAGTATACCATGAATCTGATTCAACATCGCGGAAGTTTATTTCGTAGTCGACCTCCGGCTGACCTTCAAGCCTCCATAGAAGGGTAACAAGCTGAGAACGGGTTGTAGTTCCGTTTATATCAAAGCGAGTATCACTTACGCCGTTCATCAATCCGTTTTCAACGGCGTAGTCAATGGATTCGTGATACCATTGTTTTGTATCAACATCGGTGAATTTTGAGGAAACGCACTTTTCTCCGCATATCCACTGGGCGTAAATTGTTGTATCTTCTTCAAATATAGTATCGGAAGTTATTTTTGTTCCGTTGTATTTTGATGTATACCAACCTTTGAAGGTATATCCCTCTCTTGTTGCTTCGGGAAGTTCTTCTAATTTGCCTTCGTAAGCTTTTATTGAGGAAATATTGCAGTTACCTTTGTTTGAATTAAATTTTACGGTACTGTAATTCAAAAGTTTTATAGTTGAATCGGCGTTTTTATCATCATCATAATCAAGAGAAAGTTCAAATTCCTGAGATTCGTTTGAGACGATATTTGCGCTCATGCCAAGGGAAACGGGAACGTTTTCCGTTGCGAATGGTTTTGAGATAACGCCGTTTTCCTCATATTGAACTGAAACGTCCATAGTTCCATCATCTATACCTACTATTCTGATGGAATATCCCTCGATAAGGTCGATGGTTTTTCCGTATTCGCCGTTTTCTTCCTCGTATATGTAGAAGTTACCGTAATCGGTATAGTAAGCGCCGGTTTCGGCATCTTTTACGGTGTATACAACGTTTTTGTTTTCATCGAGAATTTCAATATCAACAGGGCAGGCTATTACGTAACGCTTCGTGAATTTTTTTTCTTTCATATGATCAACGATATTAAAGGAATTATCATTTACGATTACGTTAAATGAACCTCCACCCAGACCTCTTGATTTATTTACTTTTATTATTGTGTTGTTATTATGTTTTATCAGAACAAAATTATTATTGGATTCGGAATCCAGAATAATACTATCATTATTCGAAAATCCGTATAGGTATAGTTTATCGTGTCCGTTTATATCATAGATGGTATCAACGCCATCGCCTTTGTTATAAATATACGTATCGTCGCCTCTGTTTCCATCAAGAGTATCGGATCCTTTTCCACCTACCAGATAATCATCAAAGATATCAGTATACATTTTGTCACTGCCATCGCCACCATACAAAGCGAGATCGTGTCCCATAATATTAAACTTCGTTATGGTATCGGATTTTTCTGTTCCGAATATTACGGAGAAAGAGGAGAGAATAGATGGTTGTTCGGTAACGGAGTTTTTGAAACGTATAGATGTGGGCTCAGAAAGCATTATAATTCCAGAGTTATTTTTTTTGATAAGAGATGAAAGAGCGTGGCTTGAATTATTGTTGTGAGAAACATGTTTATAAACAATTTTTGGTTTAACTTCTTCTGCAAACCAGTTTCCTACTTTTCGGTCATCCTTATTTACATGATCTACAAAATTCCACGTCTCGATACCTGCAAAAGTTTTCGACATTTCCTTAGGGAAATACCAATAGGCTATATCAAGGAAAGGAGCAGAGTTAAAGGTCTCTCCATAGCAACCTGAATAAGCAGAAACAATATCGGCAAGGGCTCCACCCAGGGAATGACCAGTTACTGCAATATTTGAAACGTCGGCTTTTTTTGCGATGGTATCATATAGGGATATAGCTTGGGAAACTTGCTCGCCCTCATAACCTAATATCATTGATATATCATTGGGTAGCCAATCGGGATCTGATAAAAAACTTTTAGCAGTGAGCTTTGATGACCCACGATATGAGATAAGGTATTGGTTATGGGAATTTTTGAATACGTATGCAGCAAATCCCGTATTGCTATCACTATGAAAGGAATCAACTGTCCAGTCTGCAATATTTTTGTATAATTCTTTATATGTTATATTGGTATTGTCCCAGTATTTATCCCACTTGCTTGCAAGCATTGATGATATCGTCTGACCTTCTTTATAGGTTTTGCTATATGCTAAATCAGCAAAGGCGAGGTAATTCACGGAAATAAGCTGATTTAAAAGTAGAGATGGTGAAGTTTCAAGTGAAACAAAAGGAATATCGTTTTCATTAGCAAAAGTTTCAGCATAAGAGCCGCTATATCCGTATATTGTTAAATTATCGCAATACTTAAAAGCAGAATTTCCAATGCTTGTAACGCTATCAGGAATAGTAATGCTGGTAAGACCTGAACAATTATAAAAAGCACCATCGCTAATACTTGTTACGTGATTTGGAATAGTAATGCTGGTAAGACTTGAACAAAATTCAAAAGCACCCTCTCTAATACTCGTAACACTATTTGGTATGGTTATGTTGGTGAGACTTGAACAAAAGGAAAAAGCGCGAATTCCAATGCTTGTAACACTAGTTGGAATTGTTATACTGGTAAGATTTGAACAATCACTAAAAGTCCATTCTCCAATGCTTGTAACGCTATTAGGAATAGTAATGCTAGTGAGACCATCGCAACCACCAAAAGCCCAATCTACGATACTTGTAACGCTATCAGGGATGGCGTATGATGTAGCTTTGCCTGCAGGGAAGCATATAAGTTCGGTCATTTCTTTGTTAAACAAAACTCCATCTACTGACGAGTAATAGTCATTGTTATTTTCAACAATAATACTGGTGAGACTATCGCAACCATAAAAAGCGTAATCTCCAATATTTGTAACGCTATCAGGAATAGTAATGCTGGTGAGATTTGGACAATATTCAAAAGTATAATCTCCAATACTTGTTACGCTGTTTGGAATAGTTATACTGGAAAGATTTGAACAATCATAAAAAGCGTAGTCTCCGATATTTTTTACACTACTTGGAATAGTAATATTGGTAAGGTTTGAACAACCTGAAAAAGCCCCATCTCCAATAATAGTAACACTAGTTGGAATTGTTATACTGGTAAGATTTGAACAATCACTAAAAGTCCATTCTCCAAT
>JAFZHO010000087.1 GCA_017554835.1 Clostridia bacterium | reverse complement strand
TTCTGCCATCTGAGCGATTGGCATTGGAGTTCTAACGCCGGCAACAACGTCTTCACCCTGAGCGTTTACTAGGAACTCACCCATAAGACCTTTATCACCTGTTGCAGGGTCACGAGTAAATGCAACGCCTGTTCCGCAATCGTCACCCATATTACCGAATGCCATTGCCTGAACGTTAACTGCAGTTCCCCATGAATAAGGAATATCGTTATCACGTCTATATACGTTTGCATGTGGGTTATCCCATGAACGGAATACGGCTTCTACCGCACCCATAAGCTGCTCTTTTGGATCAGTTGGGAAATCTTTACCGATTTTTGCTTTATATTCTGCTTTGAACTGACCTGCAAGTTCTTTAAGGTCATCAGCAGTAAGTTCAACGTCAAGAGTAACGCCTTTCTTTTCTTTCATTTCGTCGATAAGCTCTTCGAAATATTTCTTACCAACTTCCATAACAACGTCTGAATACATCTGGATAAATCTTCTATAGCAGTCCCAAGCCCAACGTGGATTGCCTGATTTTGCAGACATAACGTTAACAACATCTTCGTTAAGACCAAGGTTAAGAATAGTATCCATCATACCTGGCATAGATGCTCTCGCACCTGAACGAACAGAAACAAGAAGAGGGTTTTCTGAATCACCGAATTTTTTGCCAACAACTTCTTCCATTTTGTCGATATATTCCATAATCTGCGCCTGGATTTCGTCGTTGATTTTTCTGCCGTCCTCATAATACTGAGTACATGCCTCTGTAGAAATTGTGAATCCCTGAGGAACAGGAAGACCGATTTTAGTCATTTCTGCAAGGTTTGCACCTTTACCACCAAGAAGTTCACGCATGTTAGCATCGCCTTCGCTAAATAGATATACGAATTTTTTGCTCACTGTTTCTTACCTCCATAAATTTATAATTATTTATTTTTTACTTGGTTAAAAATTTAACAAAATTTTCATTTGTTAATTAACAGATATATTATACCACAAAAAAAATATTTTGCAAAAGAAATTTTATCTTTTTAATAAATTAGTTTATTTTATACAAAATAAATATATTTCCGTTCTGTCGTTATACAAAATTCACATACAAACTATTGATAATTTTTGTCAAAAGGTATAAAATTATATTGTAATTATTGCAAGGAGCCATATTATGAAAAATATTTGTTCATTTATTTTAAACGAGAATAAGTTCTTAAATCTTGAAAAGCTTTTTGAATCAACAATTCTTTTCAAATCCATAATTTCCCGTCAGCTTTCAATTCTCGAAAAGGCAGGGTGCTTTTCTCACCTTATTATCCACGACGATATCGAAACCATCGCAAAATATGATATTGATAATCTCACTTGCCTTTGCGACAATGATTTCGCCGCAGATTTTATCAAGGGGTTCGACCTTGTCATTATAAGTCACGGAGATATGCCTTTAATTGAGAGCGAAATAATAAAAGACGCAATAAACTGTCATAAAGACGGCAGCATTACCGTTCTGACAAATTACGACAGAATCATAAAAAGCGACTGCGAGGGTAGTATTTTTATTCTTGATTCCAAGTTATTCAATAAATTTCTCCTCTCCTCTTCTGATATTTATGACTTTGCAAAAGAGCATAAAAAACTCACGATTATAGAAGCAGACACCTCTTTTTGCGCCCGTATTTTTGATAATCTTTCTCTTATGGAAATCAAAGAAGCGGCAAGGCAAAAGACTTTATATTCTCATTGCGAAAATGGAGTTATCTTCGAGGCATTTGATGGCGTTATAATAGACGATGATAGCATTATAGAAGAGGGAGCTACCATTCTTCCCGGAACGATTATAAAAGGAAATTCATATATCAAATCAGGGGCAGTTATAGGTCCAAATTCAAATATTACTGATACCATTATAGGTAATTTCTCTGAAATAAAAGCTACCTACTGCGAAAAAAGTTCTATCGGAGATAACGTTAAAATCGGGCCTTTCTGCAATATAAGACCTGACTGCAAAATTTCCGATAACGTTAAAATGGGAGATTTCGTTGAAATCAAAAATTCTCAAATCGGAGAAAACACCGCCGTTGCTCATCTTACTTACGTTGGTGATAGCGACGTTGGAAGTGGCGTTAACTTCGGTTGCGGAACGGTCACCGTTAACTACGATGGTATAAATAAACACAGAACAAAAATCGGAAACAACGTTTTTATCGGTTGCAACACAAACTTTATCGCCCCTGTTGAAATTGAAGATAATACCTTTATTGCGGCGGGAAGCACAATAACAAAAGACGTGCCCGAAGGTGCCTTTGCTATTGCAAGAGCACGGCAGGAAAATAAACCCGACTACGCAAAGAAATTTCTAAAGAAATAATAAAAAAACCTCCTTCAATACAGAAGGAGGTTTTTTTATTTTGTTT
>JAFZHO010000086.1 GCA_017554835.1 Clostridia bacterium | reverse complement strand
TTTGTTTCTTTCTTTTCTGCGAAAGGAACTTCTTTAACTACTGCGTTATTTTTAACAAGCTCGATAGCTTTTCCTACTGCGATATCTTTTGCAACTTCTTCGGCAGGAATGAAGTTTTTAATCTGCTCAACTTCCATTTTATACTGCTCTGCCATAGTTTTGAATTCGTTTTCAATATCTTCATCACTGATAACGATATTTTCAACTTTAACGATTTCTTCAAGAGCAAGTCTGATTTTAACTCTCTTTTCTGCTTCTGCAGCAAAAGCTTTTCTGAACTGCTCAACGTCGCTACCTGTATATTTTAGGTAAGTTTCGAAATCGATACCCTGCATCTGAAGGTTCTGTCTATATTCAGAAACAAAGTTATCAAGCTGATTTTCGATTAGAGCATCAGGAACTTCAACTTCAAGTTCAGAGATGATAGCTTCGATCAAAGCGTTTTCAAAATCGTTTTCGCTCTGACGGTCTTTCTGGTTCTGGATGCCGTCTTTAATCTCTTTTTTATAATCTTCAAGAGTATCGCTTTCGCTGATATCTTTTACGAATTCGTCATCAAGTTCGGGAAGCTCTTTAACTTTAACTTCGTGAACTTTGCATTTAAATACTGCTTCTTTGCCTGCAAGAGAGCTTTCGTGGTATTCAGTTGGGAAAGTAACTGTTACGTCGCACTCATCCCCTGCTTTTTTAGAAACAAGCTGATCTTCAAAACCTGGGATAAACTGACCTGAACCTAAAGTCAATTCGTGGCCTTCGCCTTTACCGCCTGCAAAAGCAACGCCGTCAACAAATCCTTCGTAATCAAGAACTACGATATCGCCAAGTGCAGCTTCGCCTTCTTTAGTAACGATTCTTGCGCCTCTCTGTCTTGCTCTTTCAAGCTCAGCGTTTACTTCGTCATCAGATACGGTATAGATAACTTTATCTGCTTTGATGCCTTTATATTTGCCAAGTTTAACCTCAGGGTTAACGGTGAAAATTGCTTTGAAAACAAGACCTTCTTTGCCAACAGAGATAACTTCAAGTTCGCCTCTGTCAACAGGTTTTATATCTGCTTCTTTAATAGCTTCTTCAAGAGCTGCAGGATAAGCATCGTTAACAGCATCTTCATAGAATACGCCTTCGCCATAAAGTTTTTCAATCATTTTTCTTGGAGCTTTACCTTTTCTGAAACCCGGAACCTGAACTTTTTTGCTATTTTTCTGGAATGCTTTTGCAACTGCTTTTTCAAAATCTTCAGCATTAACCTCTATTTCAAGTTCAACACGGCTTTTTTCAAGCTCTTTTACGTTTTTAAGACTCATAAGTCCTTCCTCCTATATTTTAAAAATAATTTTAAACGTAATTGTTTTGCGGACACTTTGCCGCAAATTATATTATAGCATATATTTTTCTAATTTGCTATGCATTTTTTGTCAAATATTTATGAATAATATGGTATAAAATCAACCTTTTTACTAAATTTTCATCGGCTCGAAATCAATCATATCAGCAGAGACCATAAAATAGTCGATTCCATCGTAATATTTTTTATATCCGCCCCTTGAATTTTTCCCGTGAATATGGCCGAAAAAAACCTTTTTGACCTGATATTCTTTTAAAACGTCAAGGATTTTTTCGCATTTATAATCTCCGTAAACAGGCGGATAATGAAGCATTAGTAAAATTTCTTTTTCAGGGTTTTCCTCCTGGAGTTTTTTTCCTTCGTCCAAGGTCATTCTAAGGCGAAGAACCTCACGGTCCAGAATTTTTTTATCATTTTCCGTTCCCTTTTGCTCATCAAGATACCAACCTCTTGTTGCGCAGATTATTTTATCCTCACAAATTACGGCATTATTCTGAATTATATCCATTCCGACAAACCCGTTTTCTTCGAAAAAAGTTTTCATTTTGTTTTTAGTGGTCCACCAGAAATCGTGATTTCCTTTAATGAAATATTTTTTTCCCTTAAATTTATTCAGAAACTCAAAATCTTTCATTGCATTTTTCAAATCCATTGCCCAGGAAAAATCCCCTAAAATAACAAGGGTATCCTCTTCCTCTAAAATATTAAGATTTTTTTCAAGTTTTTCAACGTAATTATCCCAACCTGAGAATATATCCATAGGTTTATCACAAGATAATGATAGATGCAAATCTCCAATGCAATATAAAGACATAGTTTCACCTTCTTTGAATCAGAATTAAGGAGTAAAAGTATGAAAAAGAAAGTCAGAGCCAATCTAAAAAACGCAGGAAATATAACTTACGTATCCCATAATATCAAAAATATAAATCCTGAAAATTCTTCAAATTATAACTGCGGCGCCGCCTGGCAGGGAAACGATGAAATAAATTCAGGAACAAATACCACCTGCGACAGCGTCAGAAGTGACAAGAAATAAAACCCAAAGCCGATGATAGTCTCATCGGCTTTTTTATTATTTCAATAGGTCTAAAACTGCCTCTTCCATATCCGATTTTTCAATAACTTTATCAAAACGAACTTTTTTATTTTTTAGTTCTTTGATGGGGTTTGGAATTTCTGTTTTTGTTTCTTCGGATAATTTCTCAAGAAGTTTAAAATCATCAGTTTCCTTATTCTCCCCTGCCACTGCTTTTAAAACGTTATCAGGGAATTTATACGGAGATGCAGTTGATGCAATTACGCTGACAGTTTCATCATTTGTTTTCTCTTTATAATCAAGATATACCTTAACGGCAACTGCAGTATGAGTATCGCAGGTATAACCGTATTTATCAAAGATATATTTAATTGTTTCCAAGGTTGCTTCTTCGTCGCAGTATCCGCCATAGAAATTCTGCTGCAATTTCTCAAGAACTTCTGAAGACACTTTATATTCTCCCTCTTCGGAAAGTTTTTTCATCAAAGATGCGATTTCCTTATCGTCGTTTTCATATAGAGCGAAAAGAAGTCTTTCAAGGTTTGAAGAAATCAGAATATCCATAGAAGGAGAAGAAGTTGCGAAAAACTCTCTGTTTTTATTATAAACGCCGGTGTTTATAAAATCGGTTAAAACCTTATTTTTATTTGAAGCGCAGATAAGTTTATCAATAGGAAGTCCTGCAAGTTTTGCATAATAAGCAGCAAGAATATTGCCGAAATTACCCGTTGGAACTACTACGTTTATTTTTTCACCGGGATTGATTTTTCCTTCTTCAAGCAAATCGCAGTAAGCACTGAAATAATATACTATCTGAGGACATAAACGGCCAAAGTTAATTGAGTTTGCGCTTGAGAACATATATCCACGTTTTTCAAGTTCGTTTTTAATATTTTCATCGGTAAATATCTTTTTAACTCCACTTTGAGCGTCATCAAAATTACCCTTGATAGCGCAAACGCCAACGTTATTTCCTTCCTGGGTTTTCATCTGAAGTTTCTGCATATTTGATACTCCAAGTTCAGGATAGAAAACTAAAATATTTGTTCCCTCAACGTCAGAAAATCCTTCCAAAGCGGCTTTTCCCGTATCTCCCGAGGTTGCAACAAGGATACAAACGGTTTTATCCTCGTTTGTTAATTTTATTGAGGTTGTTAAAAAGAAGGGCAGAATCTGAAGTGCCATATCCTTAAAGGCGCAGGTAGGTCCGTGCCATAGTTCAAGAATATTAAATCCCTTTTCAAGTTCAACAACGGGCGCGATTTTTTCGCTGCGGAATTTTTCGTTTGTATAAGCATTATCGGTGCAATAACGAAGTTCCTTCTCAGAAAAATCAGTAAGATATTTTGAAAGAACAAAAAACGCTCTTTCTCTATAATTCATTTTTACCATTGAAGAAATTTCTTCAACAGAAAAAGAAGGAATACTATCAGGAACAAAAAGTCCTCCCTCTTCGGAAATACCCTGCTTGATTGCAAGGGCTGACGGAACCTTTATATTTTTATTTCTCGTGCTTATATAGTTCATTTTTCTATCTCCTTATATAAATGCATTTTCGTAATGATTTATCTCTATTTTGTTTTTGTTTTCTCTATTGGTATAAACCTCAATTATATCAAATCTCAGTTGCTTATCCCCGTGATTTTTTTGCAGATACTGAAAAGCAGTGGTTTTAATTCTTTCCATTTTCTTTGATGTTACGCTTTCATACGCTTTTTGAAAATCATCGTTATTTCTCGTTTTCACTTCAACGAAACATATAACGTCTTTTTTTAAAGCGATTATATCTATTTCACCGTATCGGGTCTGAAAGTTTCTGTCTATAATTTTATATTTTTTCTTTTTGAGATATTTGCAGGCAAGTTCCTCACCCATATCTCCTATTTTTCTTTTAAGCATATTATTTTCCCAAATACTTTTTTAAAAAAGATTTTCTATGTATATCCGAAACGCCGTATTTATCAAGCATTTCGTAGTGAAGTTTTGTTCCGTATCCTTTATGCTTTTCAAATTGATACTGAGGATATTTTTCAGAAAGTTCCTCCATATAATGATCTCTTTCCACCTTTGCAAGTATAGAAGCCGCCGCAATAGATGCGCTTTTTCCATCCCCGCCGATAACGGTTTCGCAGGGAAGTGGCATATCTTTGATTCTATTACCATCTATAAGAGCAAAATCTGCTTTTAAAGATAGCCCTTCAACCGCTCTTCTCATTGCAAGAAAGGTGGCGTTTAAAATATTATATTCATCAATTTCTTCAACGGAAGCCGTTGCAACGCAGTAGCAAATGGCTTTTTCTTTTATTATAGGATATAAAAGCTCTCTTTTTTTCTCAGTTAATTTTTTAGAATCGTTAAGCCCATCAATCTCTATATTTTCGGGCAAAATACAAGCCGCGGCATATACGTCTCCCGCAAGAGGTCCTCTGCCCGCTTCGTCAACGCCGCAAATCAATTTATATCCTTTTTCTCGAAGCTGATTTTCATAAAAATGCCAATCCATTATATTCCCTCTCTTATATCCTCAGGGGATTCAAGACTGATTTTACCGATTTTGCAACCACGAAATTCATCAAGAACCATATTCGCTCCACGAAGATAATCCACTTCTCCACGGCTTATGAGAAATCCTCTTTTTTTGCATATAAGTTCCAAAATCTCATAGCCCTGAAGAGAATCATCATAATCCTCGATTTTATATCTTTCGCATATAAGTTTTTTATAATTAACCGTTAATCTTTCAAGCAAATAACAGCTTAAAGATTCCACGTCGATTATATCGTCTTTAATCGCCCCTGTAAATCCAAGGCGAAGTCCAACGTCCTTATCCTCGAATTTTGGCCATAAAATTCCCGGCATATCAAGAAGTTCAAGCCCGTGAGAAGTTCTTATCCACTGCTTTCCTCTCGTAACTCCGGGGCGGTCCTCAACCTTTGCTTTTTTGCCCCCTGCGATACGATTTATAAAGGAGGATTTTCCCACGTTTGGGATTCCGACTATCATGGCTTTAATTGCTTTTTCCATTCCTTTTTGGGATTCTCTATCAATTTTATCTTTGAGAATTCCCTTTGCCATGGAATAGAATTTATCAATTCCTCTTCCACTCATGCAGTCTATAAGAAGGCATGCTATACCTTTATTTTTATAGTAATTAAGCCATTTATCATTTATAGAAGGGTCTGATATATCACTTTTATTTATAAGCACCATACGAGGCTTATTTTCGATTATATTATCAATATCGGGGTTTCTGCTTGAATAAGGAATTCTTGCATCAATAAGTTCAACAATAATATCGCAGTGCTTAAGACTCTCTTTCATAAGGCGTCTTGTTTTCGCCATATGACCGGGATACCATTGCAAAGTCATTTTTTCTTCCATTATTTCACCAATCCGATTCTGTCAAATGGAAAAATACGAAATACTGCTTTTCCCATTATATATCTTTCATCAACAATTCCAAGTGCTTTGAATCGGGAGTCAAGAGAATTTCCTCTATTATCTCCCATAACGAAAACTTCGCCTTCTTTCAAAGTAACGGGAAGTTCCAAATCTTTTTTCTCAGTGATTCCGTAGTTTTCGAGATAGGTTTCTTCTATTTCTTTTCCATCAACGAGAACGACTCTCTTTTGCTCATCAATATCAATGGTCTGGCCCTCTACTGCAATTATTCTCTTGATGATAGGTTCGTTTCTTCCCGCTATTGGCTGAGTAACGATAACCACATCCCCCTGCTTTGGCGTATAAAATAACTGAGAAACAATTAGTCTATCTCCTACGGTGCCTCTATCCTCATTCGTTCCGATAAGGCCGGGAAGCATAGAATCTCCCACAACACCCACTATTCTGAAAACAAAGGTAAACAAAAGTATCAAAACTATTACGCTCTGAACAAATACGTCCATAAGTTCAAAGGATTCTTTAACGATTCCTTTTCTTTTTGAAACGTCTTCTTGGTATGGGTCTATATTTTCGGTGTTTTTTGCTGTTATTTCTTCTTCAAACATAGGAATCACTCCTTTTATGCCATAATAATTCCATAATATATTATTATAATATTTTATACGCAAAATGTAAAGTTTTTTAACCGTTAATAAAGAAAAATTCCATTCCGAAAATTCGGAATGGAATATAAGAATTAAACTTTTTCTTTAACTTTTGCTGCTTTACCAACTCTATCGCGAAGGTAATAAAGCTTAGCTCTTCTAACTTTACCTCTTCTGATAATTTCAATCTTATCAACGTTAGGTGAGTTTACAGGGAAAATCTTTTCAACACCTACACCGTAAGATAATCTTCTAACAGTGAAAGTTTTTGAAATTCCGCCATTTTTCATAGCGATAACGATTCCCTCGAATTTCTGAATTCTTTCTCTTGAGCCTTCTTTTACTTTGATTGATACGCAAACGGTATCACCGATTTTGAAATCGGGTAAATCAGTTTTTAGCTGCTCTGAAGTCAAGGCTTTGATAATTTCGTTCATAGTTTTTTCCTCCTTGTTTTTCAGATATTCATACCGAGCAGAAGTGGCAGAGGACTATCCATAATTAATACCGAAATATTCTATCATAACTTTTTCAAAAAATCAAGTACTTTTTTT
>JAFZHO010000085.1 GCA_017554835.1 Clostridia bacterium | reverse complement strand
GCTTTTAGCATTCCGTCAACCACGCTCTCCATATACATTAAAGGAACAAGTGGCGAAACTGCAACGAGAAAAAAAGAAACGTCGGAATTATTATATATTAACCGCCCAATCCCCTTTCCGCAGGAGAAGAAAATTATAAAAATAAAAAAGGACATTATAAAAGTTATCTTAATAACTTTTTTGATTATTTCCGAGACCTTATCCCACCGATTTTTTGCAGAATAATAGGTAATTTCGGGAACAAGCAAAGTAGAAAAAGCAGATAAAATTGAGGACGGAAAGAAAAGGATTGGCATTGTCATTCCCTTTAACGCTCCGTATTTGCTCAAAGACTGCTCCTTTGAAAGTCCCGTTTTTGAAAGTCCGTGGGGAATTAAAATATTTTCATAAGAAGATAAAAGCGACCTTGCAAGAGAGGAGGTCAATATGGGAGAGCAAATTCCAATAAGGCGTTTTACGGGAGAGAATTTTATTTCGCTGCTTTCTGATTTGTTATGTTTTCTTTCTCCCAGATATAAGGATAAAAGAAGAATAAAAGCAATTATTTCGGATAATGTATCTCCCCAGGCAATAATCTCAAGAGAAAAAGAAATATCCGCGGGAATAAAAAACCCGATTAGTAAAACAACAATTATAATCCTGGAAATCTGCTCAAAAACCTGAACAGCCGAGGATTTCATAACCCGACGCACTCCGATAAAATACCCTTTAAGGCAGGATGCCATCGCCATAAAAGGAAGACTGAGTGATAAAACCTTGACTGCATTGATGCATCTTATATCCCTTATCCAATAAGCGCAAATAAGTTCTGCCCCAAGATACATTATAACGGTGCAAAAAAGCCCCGTAGCAACAGAAAAGCCCATACACCCTCTCATAATGCGACTTATGGCTTTTTCGTTCTGAGAAGCAATTTTTTCGGAGACCATTCTTGTAACTCCAAGGGAAATCCCTGCCGTCACAATGGTTATAAACAAAAAATAAACAGAAAAAATAAGCTGAAATAATCCAACCCCTTCTGCTCCGATTTTATTTGATATAAAAATCTTGAATAATAGCCCCAACGCCCTGACGGCAAGAGAGGAAACGGTGAGAATTACCGTATTAAAAAGTAGTTTTCCCCTTTTCATTTTAATACCCTTTACGTTTTTTATAAAAATATATGCAAAAAACAGTTCAAATAAGACATTAAAAGTGGTATAATAATAAAAAATTTACTATAATTTTATAGAGGACACCAAATGAAGAAAATTGCTTTTTTTGATACGAAACCCTACGATAAAATCTTTTTCAAAAAACTAAAAGACGAATACGACCTGGAATTCAGGTTTTATGAGAGCAAACTCAATATCGATAATGCCTATAAAGCAAAGGGCTACGATGGAGCAGTTGCTTTCGTTAACGATGATATTGATAAAGAAACTATTGACGCCCTCTGTGAAAACGGCATCAGAGTTCTTGCAATGAGATGCGCCGGCTATAATAACGTTGATATTAAAGCAGCTTTTAATAAAATCCACGTTTTGAGAGTTCCCGCTTATTCGCCTTATGCAGTTGCAGAGCACGCAATGGCTCTTCTTCTTTGCATAAATAGAAAAATTCATAAAGCATATAACAGAACAAGAGATAATAACTTTTCAATAAGCGGACTTACGGGATTTGACCTTCATGGAAAAACCGTAGGCGTTATCGGCACGGGAAAAATCGGTCAGGTATTTATTGATATCTGCCGTGGCTTTGGAATGAAAATTCTCGCCTATGACCCATACCCCATAAAAGATAGCGATATTACTTATACCGATGTTGAAACCCTTTGCAAAGAAAGTGACGTTATCTCCCTTCACTGCCCTTTAACGAAGGAAACAAACCACCTTATAAACGAAAAAACAATAAAGCTTATGAAAGAGGATGCCGTTATAATAAACACCTCTCGTGGCGCTCTTATTGATAGCGAGGCGCTTACCACCGCCCTTGTTGAAGAAAGAATCGGTGGCGCAGGCCTTGACGTTTATGAGGAAGAATCCGACCTGTTTTTTGAGGATGCTTCGGATAAAATTCTGAAAGATAACGTTCTTGCAAGACTTGTTAATCTTCCAAACGTTGTTGTAACCTCTCATCAGGCGTTTCTAACGAAAGAGGCCCTTGAAAATATTGCCAGAACCACTTGTCAGAATCTTTATGATTATTTTGAGGGCAATACCCTCGAAAACGAAATCTGCTATAAATGCAAAAAATTCGATACCTGCGACCGAAAAGGTGGCAAATGCTTTTAATGAGGTGAAATTATGGACTTTTTAGAACTTTTGAAGGCCTTTTTCTTCGGCGTTGTAGAAGGAATTACCGAATGGCTCCCCATAAGCAGCACGGGGCATCTTATTCTTTTTGACGAGTTTGTTAAACTGAACGTTTCCGACTCATTCAAGGAAATGTTCAACGTTGTTATTCAGCTTGGTGCAATATTGGCAGTTGTTGTTATTTTCTTTAATAAGCTTAACCCCTTTTCAAAGAAAAAAACCCAGCTTGAAAGAAAAGATACATATAACCTATGGTTAAAAGTTATAGTCGGATGTCTTCCCGCAGGTGTAATCGGAGTTTTGCTTGATGATATTCTTGACGAATATTTCTATAACTTCTGGGTAGTATCTGCAACTTTGATAATCTACGGCGTTTTGTTTATAGTTATTGAAAATCTTAATAAAAACAAAACTCCAAAAATCGATAAATTATCCGACCTGACCTATAAGACCGCCCTTTTAATCGGCGCGTTTCAGGTGCTTTCTCTTATCCCGGGAACTTCCCGTTCAGGCGCTACCATAATCGGCGCAATGCTAATAGGAACTTCAAGATTTGTTGCTGCGGAATATACCTTCTTTTTGGCGATTCCCGTTATGTTTGGAGCAAGTCTTTTAAAAATTCTTAAATTCGGTTTTGCGTTTACTCTTTCGGAAATTGCGATTTTGGCAGTTGCAATGATTACGGCTTTTGTCGTTTCGGTAATTGCGATAAAATTTCTTATGGGCTATATCAAGAAAAACGATTTCAAAGTTTTCGGCTGGTATAGAATTATCCTCGGAATTTTGGTTATCGCCTATTTTCTCATTTTAAAATAATTAAAAACCCTGCAGAATTTCCTGCAGGGTTTTTTATAGTTCAAGTCCCATCAAATTGCAAAAAAATAAGAGATACCCAATCAGGTATCTCTTATTTTGGTGCGGCTGAAGGGACAATCCGCTTCGCGTATTATTTGCTTGTTTTTACCTTCGTAAAAACTGCGCACCCTCGCTACCAAACAGTCCCCCGGACTGTTTGCCTTCACGCTCGTGCCCTCTTAGGGTTCAAGTCCCATCAGATTATAAAAAAATAAGAGATACTCAGTCGAGTATCTCTTAGTTTGGTGCGGCTGAAGGGACTTGAACCCCCACGTCGAAGACACTAGATCCTAAGTCTAGCGCGTCTGCCAGTTCCGCCACAGCCGCATAGCTGATTAAAAATAGGTCGCCCTATTTCTTAAGCGCTTATACAGTATATCACGGAGAATTTTTTTTGTCAATAGAAAATTTAAAATTTCTTGACTAAATATTTATTCTATGATATTATCATAATATAGTGCAGAGATTTGGAGACGCACCAAAATAAAGACATCTTTATTTTGGTGCGCTTTTTTTATGTTTTGGAGGGATTTTAATGTATGATGTTGCTATTATAGGTGCAGGCGTTGTTGGTGCTATGATATCAAGAACTCTCGCCCGTTATAATCTTAAAATATGTGTTATCGAGAAATCAAACGACGTTGCAACAGGAGCAACAAAGGCCAATAGTGCCATTGTTCACGCAGGATTTGACGCCCCCGTTGGAACTCTTAAAGCAAAACTTAACGTCAAAGGCTCAAAAATGATGGAAGATATCGCAAGAGAGCTTGGCGTAAAATATAAGAAAAACGGTTCTCTTGTTATCGGTTTTTGTGAAGAGGACCTTAACGAAATCAAAAAACTATATAAACGTGGAATCGAAAACGGAGTCGAAAATCTTTCCATACTTGGAAAAGAAGAAATAAATAAACTCGAACCAAACCTTGCCGAAAACGTTCTCTACGCTTTGTATGCTCCGACGGGCGCAATCATCTGTCCCTACGAATTAGCTATCGCCGCTCTTGGAAACGCCATGGATAACGGAGTCGGGTTTATCAGAAATTTCGAAGTAAAAAGTATCAAAAAATTCGATGGATTTTTCACTATTACAAACGGCGAAAAAGAAATCAAAACAAAATATATCGTCAACTCCGCCGGCTTATATGCCGATAATATCGCAAAAATGGTGGGAGATAATTCCTTTGAAATACACCCGAGAAGAGGAGAATATATTCTCTTTGATAAAGAATGCAGAGGTATTGTCAAACAGACGATTTTCCGCACCCCAACAAAAATGGGCAAAGGGATTCTCCTTACTCCCACCGTTGACGAAAATATTCTTTTAGGACCTACCTCGGTTGATATAAGTGATAAAGAAAATAAATCAACAACTGCCGAAGGTTTTTTCCATATTATTTCCCAGGGAAGAGAAAACCTTCCTTCTCTCCCTCTTAATAAAAATATAACCTCCTTTTGTGGTCTTCGTGCAGTTGGAGATAAAGGAGACTTTATAATAAATTCCTTTGAAAATAATTTTATAAACGTTGCAGGAATCGAATCCCCGGGGCTTTCCGCTTCACCTGCCATTGCAGAAATGGTAAAGGATATTCTTATTGAAAACGGACTTTCAATGACTTTGAAAGAAAATTTTAACCCAATAAGAAAATCTATGAGTTATTTTGCAGATGCTTCCATAGAAGAAAAAAACCAAATTATAAAAAAAGATAATTCATTCGGGAAAATAATCTGCCGCTGCGAAAAAATTACCTTAGGCGAAATTTTAGAGGCAATAAGAACTAATCCAAAGCCCTACGATCTTGACGGCGTAAAAAGACGAACAAGAAGTCAGATGGGCCGATGCCAGGGTGGATTTTGTTCTCCTTATATAGTGGATATTCTCGCAGAGGAACTGAATATTCCTTATATTGAGGTAACAAAATCCGGCAAAAACTCCGTAATAAATATTAAAAAATTAAAGGAGGTAAACGGCAATGGATAATTTCGATATTGTTATAATCGGCGGTGGCCCTGCAGGAATGGCTGCAGCAATAACGGCGCACCAAGAAGGAATCGAAAATCTTCTGATTATAGAAAGAGACGATAGTCTCGGAGGCATTTTGCGTCAATGCATTCATAACGGATTCGGACTTCATAAATTCAAGGAAGAATTAACGGGCCCTGAATATGCGCTGAAATATGAAAAAAAAGTCAAAGAATTGAATATCCCCTATATTCTCAACACCATGGTAACAGATATTTCAGAAGACAAAACCATAACCGCAACTTCCTCAGAACGAGGCATCTTTCAGATAAAAGCAAAATCCATAATTCTTGCTATGGGTTGCAGAGAAAGAGCAAAAGGCGCATTAAATATAGCAGGAAGTCGACCTGCCGGAATTTATAGTGCGGGAACTGCTCAAAAATTTGTGAATATGAAAGGATATCTTCCTGGGAAGGATATTGTCATCCTTGGGTCAGGAGATATCGGACTTATCATGGCAAGAAGAATGACGCTAGAGGGTGCCAAGGTTCATGCCGTTTGCGAAATTATGCCTTATTCAGGAGGCCTTGCTAGAAATATTCAGCAATGTCTTAAAGATTTTGATATTCCTCTGAAACTCAGTCATACCGTTATAGAAATCCACGGAAAAGAAAGAGTAGAAGGAGTCACAATAGCCAAAGTAGACGAAAAAAGAAATCCCATACCCGAAACCAAGGAATATATCCCCTGCGATACTCTATTATTATCAGTGGGACTTATTCCGGAAAACGAGCTTTCAAAAGGCGCCGGCATTAAATTAAGCAATGCGACCTCAGGGGCAGTCGTTGACCAGAAAAGGCAAACCTCAGTTGAAGGGATTTTTGCTTGCGGCAACGTTCTTCACGTTCACGATTTGGTAGATTACGTTTCCGACGAGGGAGAAATCGCAGGAAAAAGCGCCGCAGAATACGTTCTTAATTCCAAAACCCGAAACGAAAGTCTGATAAAAATAGAAACCGACGGCAAAATCAGATACACCGTTCCCCAATACATAACCGAAAAAGAAAACACGAAAATATATTTCAGGGTTGATAATATCTATAACAACAAGAAAATAATTCTTAGGTCAAACAGTAATATAAAAACCTTTAAAAAGCAAAAACTTCTCCCCGGGGAGATGGAGACTATAACTGTGCCCTTAGAATTTCTTGATGCCGAAAGTATATATATCGGGTTGGAGGATTTATAATGAAAATAGAAATGACTTGTATAATATGTCCTGTTGGATGTAATCTTGAAATCGAAACAGAAAACAAAAAAATCATAAAGATAAAGGGAAATACTTGCCCTCGAGGCGAGAAATACGCCCAAACGGAAATAACAAACCCCGTAAGAACGTTGACCACCACCATTCGTTGCTCCAACGGCGAAATTCTCCCCGTGCGAACAGATAATCCAATTCCGAAAGAGCTTATTTTCAAATGTATGGATATTATAAATAATGTTGTTTGCATATTGCCTATTTCGGCAGGAGATATTATAATAGAGAATATACTCAATACGGGAAGTAATATAATCGCTTCAAAGGAGATGGAATAATTGCAAAAGGGATTCATAATCGCCGCAGTAAGAAATGATGAGGAATTTTCAAACGCAGCGACATCAAAATCAGAAATTATATTTGATTTATGCCCTAATATTCTTAATATTCATGACCGTATTAAGCTATGCAAGAAAAATAATAAGAAACTATTCATTCATATTGACCTGGCAGAAGGAATCGGCAAGGATAAATACGCCATGGAGTTTTTAAAAGGAATTGGACTTGACGGAATAATAAGCACGAGAACAAACCTTATAAAATTTGCCAAAGAATCAGACCTTTTGACCGTGCAGAGATTTTTTGCAGTTGATTCAAAGTCTCTTAATACCGCTATCGAAACATTAAAAAGTTCAAAAGCGGATATGATAGAAATAATGCCGGGCATTGCAACAAAAGCCATTGAAGTACTGAAATCAAAAGTAAAAAGTCCCATAATTGCAGGCGGGCTTATTGATAGCGTTGATGAAATCGAAAAAGTTTTTTTATCAGGTGCCAAAGCGGTTTCTACGGGAAAATCAGATTTCTGGAATTTATAACTAAAAAAAACCCTTCGGAAATTTCCGAAGGGTTTTTTTTAGTTATTTAGTTATTTTTGTTATTTTTATTTTATTTCCGGTCCATCTTGTTCCATCAAGGTGCTCGCCGTCATAGTTTGATCCCCAGACGTAAACGTCACCGTTTTTTGTCTTGCAGATACCGCTATATAAGTTTCCGCCAAACTCCAAAACCTTATCGGGGATATCAATTTTCAGAGGAGTTCTTGTAACAATTTCCTCAGGATATTTTCGATATAGCCATTCTTCCGTAGTATAATCATAGGTTTCGGATATCATCTTACCGATATAATTTAAATTCCCATTATAATCAGTAAACAAGATACCATCTCCTGCAATGCAGAAATCCTTTGCCTTCATACCAAGGTCAAGCTTTTTCATTTCGATTTTATCGAATTTCTCACCCTCAAAAAGCTGCGCCCAGTTTTCACCGTAACAATAGAGATTTCCTTTTTCCGTAAGGATATAGACCATTTTATAAGCCGTTTTTACATCCGCAATTTTTTCAGGACATTCAAGTTTATTAAAAACTCTCTTTCCAAGATACTCAAAATATTCGTAAATATAATAGTCACCTTTTTTGTCTTTTATAACGATATTTGGTGCGGAACTTGCGCAACAAAAGCTTTCCGCCTCAATTTCGGCAGTAATTTTATATATTTTCTGGCATTCCGTCGTAGTAACCGACTGCATGGTATCGCTGTTATGACCACAGTATATTTCGTTAGCAAAGATTTCTCCCTTTGAGGTTATGAAATAAACTGTGTTACTATTTCTGAAGCAGTCAACGATTTTGTCCTCGTGCTCAATATAAGAAATATCCTCTAAAAGAAGTTGGTCTTTTCTACCCCATAGGCAGATTTTTCCGTCCTTTGTTATACCTATATCGAGTCCTGTAGAGTTCGTTTTCAAAATCTCCACGTCAGATGGAATAAAATATTCAACAACACCTTTTGTTATATCATAATCCCTGGCATTTAATAAATCCAACTGAACCCTCTTTTTTATAGTTTTATTTTCGTCGGTGGTAATTTCCCGAAAGCTATTGCTTCCCCAGGCAAAATATCCGTCACTGTTTTTTATTAAAAAATTACCTGCGCTTATTATTTCAAAATCCTTCATAGAATCTTTTTCAAAGCGATAGAAATTATCAACCTTGTCAAAAGCAATCAGTCTATCTTTATAACTGCCAACGTCTATCTCTGAGCTTCTCTCTTTAATAAGCTTTGCTATCTCCTCGTTTTCCTTTATGAGAGCTTCCTGAGTGGGAGAAAGCTCGTTTGATGGGGTTTCGCTCGTGGGGTTTTTTACTCCCTCTGTGCACCCTGCCAAAAGACAACATACCATGGAAAAACATAAAACCAAAACAATTATTTTTTTCATACCTTCTCCTCCTTTTTTTGAAAATAGGTAAAATTTTTTTGGCAAAAATTAAATAGAATTTTGCCTTCTTATATTTTTATAATACACATATTCCCTCTTACTGTCAACTCCCCCCGAAAATTTCGGCGTTTTGCATAAATTTGGCACCTCGTTTTTGTGCAACTTGCCGAAGGGTTATTATCTTTTCAACTTGGAAGCAATATGATATAATTAAAATGATGTGTAATTTTGTCAAAGTAAAGGAGGATATTATTATGACTAAACCTTCAAAAACTCGAAAAATATATATTCTTCGGCTTATTGGCAGAATTATTATATTTTTAATGGGGATATTTTTCTTTATTTTTGATAGAAGTAAATTTGATATTGCCCGGGGAATGAATTTTTTTGATGAATTTTCTCCTCTTCATTTATTATGGGGAATATGGATTTGGAATATGATTACCCAGCTTATGCCCATAAAAGCTCATATCTCCATCGGATCGCAGAAGGTTTTTTCCTCTCTTTTCCGCCCGATTAAAGAAGGCGTCAACTATACTAATTTGAAAAAATACATAAAAAATATTACCTCATCTGCCTATATCGTTATGATAATATGGCTTTCTTTGACTTTTATAATCAGTATTCTTCATATAACAGGCATTATTGATACTGCGGTTATGGTTATTATCTCAATGTTTTTTTATCTTTGCGATTTGATATGCGTTCTTATATGGTGTCCGTTCCGCCTTATTATGAAAAATAAATGCTGCACCACCTGCCGCATTTTTAACTGGGACCATTTAATGATGTTTTTACCTATTATATCGGTAAATAGCTTTTTCTCCTGGTCTTTGGTTATCTTTTCATTTATTATATGGGGAATATGGGAATTATGCGTTTTTATCTATCCCGAAAGATTCTGGGAAGATAGCAACTTAGCCCTCAAATGTTCGGAATGCACCGATAAACTTTGCACTCAATATTGCCAAAAACTCAGAAAACAAAAAGGATTTCCAAATGAAAAACAATAAGACAGAACTTTTCGAAACTATGCCCGTGGGAAAAGCCCTTCTTTCTATGGCAATTCCCACTATTATAAGCCAACTTATAACAATGATATATAACCTTGCCGATACGCTTTTTATCGGTATGTCGGGCGATCCATATAAAGTTGCAGCTGCAAGTATCGTTGGAATTTTATATTTTATGCTGAACTCCCTTGCCAACCTTTTCGGCGTTGGTGGTGGTAGTCTTCTCTCCCGACTTTTAGGGGAGAAAAGAGAATATAACGCAAAACGAGTTGCCTCTTTCAGTATTTATGGCTCTCTTGTTATTGCTGCTTTATATTCACTTGGTTGCTTTTTATTCACCGAGCCCCTGGCGCGACTTCTTGGCGCCTCGGATAATACGGTGGGGTATGCCTCTGACTATCTTTTCTTCGTTGTTGCCATTGGTGGAATCCCCTCAACCCTGGGGCTTACTATGTCCCACCTTTTAAGAAGCGCAGGATATTCAAAAGAATCGGGAACAGGTCTTGCAATAGGCGGAATCGCAAATATTATTCTCGACCCTCTTTTTATGTTTGTTATCCTTCCAAAAGGAAACGAGGTAACAGGCGCCGCCCTTGCCACTTTATTATCAAATATAATTACTCTTATTTACTATATATTTATTTACTATAAGCTTCGTAATAAATCAGTTCTGACCCTTTCGCCAAAGTTTGCAAACCTTGAAAAAGACCTTATTATCTCGATTTTTGCAATAGGTCTACCTTCCGCCATCACCGCCTTTCTTGCAAATCTTACTACCATTATTAAAAATAATCTTACCGCCGGCTATGGCGATATAGAACTTGCCGCCTACGGAATTGCAGTCAAAGCAGATATGATTCCCCTCAATATCGGAATGGGATTATGCCAGGGAATGATGCCTCTCGTTGCTTATAACTACGCTTCAAAAAACTATAAGCGAATGCGTTCTTTCACGAGATGCGCGCAGATTTCGGGAATTGTTGTTGCAGTTGTTTTTATCGGAATTTTTGAAATTTTTGCAAAAGAGATAGTATGGATTTTCATAAGAGATGAAGCCACCATCGCCTATGGCCAGAACTTTCTTCGAATCGCCTGCCTTGCAACGCCGTTTATGATATCAAATTTCCAAAAGATATATTGCCTTCAGGCAATGGGTAAAGGCAAGGAATCTCTTATGCTGGGAGTTTTCCGTCAAGGATTATTCGCCATTCCCATTCTGCTTACCATGAACCACTTTTTCGGACTTTACGGAGTGGTTTCCACCCAGGTTATTTCAGATGGAATTACCTTTATCGTTGCGGCGCTTATCTACCGA
This sequence comes from Clostridia bacterium, assembly GCA_017554835.1. GTDB lineage: Bacteria > Bacillota > Clostridia > Oscillospirales > RGIG7773 > RGIG7773. The sequence goes on along the minus strand of JAFZHO010000085.1, from coordinate 3,390 downwards.
AAAGTTTATAAAAGTTTAGAAAATTAAAAAGGTTTCGGTCAATGACCGAAACCTTTTTTTATCTTAAATATTCATCAATTGCTTTTGCTGCTGTTTTCCCCGAACCCATTGCAGAAATAACGGTTGCGGCGCCTGTTACGGCGTCTCCCCCTGCGTATACACCCTCTTTTGAGGTCAGGCCATCCTCGTTTACGATAATTCCTCCACGGGAATTTACTTCGAGGCCATTCGTCGTTGATTTAATAAGTGGGTTTGGTGACGTTCCTATGGACATTATAACAGTATCAACTGCAATTTCAAATTCGCTATGGGGAATTTCAACGGGGCGTCTTCTTCCTCTTTCGTCAGGTTCGCCCAGCTCCATTTTAACGCATTTAATCCCTTTGACAAAATTATTCCTGGAATCTCTTATATCATCGGGGTTATTATATCCCAAAATTTCTACGGGGTTGCAAAGAAGTTTAAAATCAATTCCCTCCTCCATGGCATGCTCTACTTCTTCATGCCTTGCAGGAAGCTCCTCCATAGAACGACGGTATATAATATAAACCTTTTCGGCGCCAAGTCTAAGAGCAGTTCTTGCCGCATCCATGGCAACGTTTCCGCCTCCTACGACTGCAATCTTTCCGCCTTTCATAATTGGGGTTTGTGGGTTTTCTTTATATGCTTTCATTAGATTGCTTCTCGTTAAAAACTCGTTAGCAGAATAAACGCCGTTCAAAGTTTCTCCCGGTATTCCCATAAAGTTGGGAAGCCCTGCGCCTGAACCTACGAAAACTGCTTTATATCCCATATCAAAAAGTTCGTCAACGGTCAAAGTTTTTCCGATTACAACGTTGGTCTCGATTTTTACTCCAAGTTTTTTAAGGGTTTCAACCTCTTTTGCCACGATTTTTTTGGGAAGCCGGAATTCAGGAATTCCATATATCAAAACTCCCCCCGCAGTATGAAGCGCTTCAAAAACCGTCACTTGGTATCCCTTTTTGGCAAGGTCTCCCGCACAGGTAAGTCCCGAAGGGCCTGAACCGATAATAGCAACTTTTTTTCCGTTGCTTTGGGTTTTCTTTGGCTCATTTTCCGAAAAGGTATTATGATAATCGGCTACGAATCTTTCAAGTCGGCCGATTCCTACTGACTCGCCTTTTATACCGCGAACACATTTTGCCTCGCATTGATTTTCCTGAGGGCAAACCCTTCCGCAAACTGCAGGAAGGGAGGAAGACTCTGAAATAATCTGATATGCTTTTTCAAAATTGCCTTCTTTTATTTCTGATATAAATTCAGGAATACGAATTTTAACGGGGCATCCCGAAACGCAGGGCATAGTTTTGCAGTTAAGGCAACGATTTGCCTCTGAAATTGCAACTTCTTCGGAATAACCAAGGGCAACCTCGGAGAAATTCTTTGCTCTTTCCTCAGGGCTTTGAGTGGGCATAATATTTCTTTTTAAGTCCATATTTATTTCTGCCAACTTTATTCCCCCTTTTTAAAAAGATTGCAGCTTTCCTCATAGGCGTGCCTTTCAAACTCGCCATACATTCTCCCGCGGGACATTGCCTCATCAAAATCAACCTGATATCCATCAAAATCAGGTCCGTCAACGCAGGCAAATTTGGTAACTTTTTTGCCATCAATATTCAAAGTCAATCGGCAACCGCCACACATCCCCGTTCCATCTATCATAATGGGGTTCATAGATACTGTTACGGGAACGCCAAAAGGTCTTGCCGTTTGGGTAACAAATTTCATCATAATAAGAGGACCGATAGTTATAATCTCATCGAATTTCTCGCCCTCTTCAAGTAGTTTTTTGAGGGGCATCGTTACGTTTCCTTTTTCGCCGTAGGTTCCGTCATCAGTCATAATAAATAGATTTTTGGAGCATTTATCAAACTCTTCTTCAAGGATAACAAGGTCTTTATTTCTAAAACCGATAATACTCGTTACCTCTGCGCCCATTTCAAAAAGCGCCTTGGCAATAGGCATAGCAATAGCGCATCCCACGCCGCCGCCTACGATGCAAACTTTTTTAAGTCCGTCGATTTTGGTTGCAACGCCCAAAGGTCCCACGAAATCGGCAATATAATCGCCCTTTTCTTTCATGCTTAGTTTTTTAGTCGTTGCGCCTACGATTTGATATATGATTTTGACCGTTCCATTCTCTTTATTAACGCCCGCAACGGTAAAAGGGACTCTCTCCCCCTCTTCGTCAACCCTTAATATAATAAACTGACCGGGTTTTGCTTTATTTGCAACGAGAGGTGCTTCGATATCAAGTTCCACAACGGACGGGTTTAGTTCTTTTTTATCTGAAATTCTATACATACTGACCTTTCCCCCTGAAAAAGATATTATAACATAAATCTACCATTTAGTAAATTCGATTATAAATTTATCCTTTCGGCTTTTTCCCATAAGAGAATCTAATCTGATTTTTCCAAGTCGGCGGACTCTTATAATATCTTTTTCCAAAACCTCTTTGTCGGTTTTAAGGCATTCAATATTATTTATACTGCAAAGTCCCGAATTTATAAACGCCGCCGCCTTATTTCGCGAAATATTAAAAGCACCCGAAATTATGCAGTCAAGTCGCATTGAGGAAACCGTCATTTTCATAACTTTTTCCTCCTCGGAAGAAAGAATAATCTCATCTTTATCGATTATTTTTAACTCTAACTGCTTTCGGCCTGCTTTTTTATATTCTATCATAATATAGTCAGAAATATCCTCAAGAACAACTATATCAGCGCCAAATTCGTTAACGTATATATCGCCGATAAACTCCCTTTTTATGCCAAGGCCCATAAGTGAGCCAAGATAATCCCTATGAGAAAGATTATCCCTTTTGCTTTTATTTGCTCTTATAACTCTTATAGGCATAAAATCGCAGGGGTAATCAGGCATTATCAGGCAAAGCCGCCTTTCGTCGTTTCCCGTAATATCTGAAAATACGCAGTCGGTCACTTTTGCCTCTCTGATAAAATCTGAGATAAGCTTTTGAGCGTGAGAATCAAGAAACTTGGTATTAACGGGGATATTTTTATTATCCCGAAGTTTAATTTTATCGGCAAAATCCGAAAGAAGAATATAATCTTCTTTGTTTTCGGAAAGTTTTTTGCATAATTCCTGCATAATAGTTTATCCTTTTTGAAAAATTCAGGTCCTCAAAAAATGAGGACCTGAAAAAAATCATTTCGTGAAATAATCAACGCCTGCTTTGAATAGAAGCTGGTCTTTATTACCGGGAACGTTTTTGGTAACGAACTCACCAACACGCTCACTATGGCCCATTTTACCAAGAATTCTTCCGTCGGGGCTTGTGATACCCTCTATTGCATCAATAGAAGAGTTGGGGTTGAATCTTATATTCATTGTTGGGTTATTATTAAG
>JAFZHO010000084.1 GCA_017554835.1 Clostridia bacterium | reverse complement strand
ATTCCGTCAACTACTGCGTAAAGTCTTGTTATCTGTTCGTTAAGAGAAACGTCTTGTGTTACCTCTTTTTTAAGTCCACCGTCTGCATAAATCTTATATGCTTTTTCCGTTGTCAACTTAATATCAAGAGAGGTTGCAGATGCTTTTGGATTAACAACGATTTTTCCCTCGTTTTTAATCACTGCTTCAATATTATCGTTTTTCAAAACGGTAATATCTTCTTCCGTTGGAGTTTCAGGGGTCTGTTCGGGGGTCTGCTCAGGTGTCTGTTCGGGGGTCTGTTCCGGAGTCTGTTCAGGAGTCTGCTCGGGTGGAAGTTCTTCCTCTGCTTTATGATGCTCATAAACCTTATCAAGCTGAGCCGGCATTGCAACCTCGCTTCCATAGTTTCCGTCACTTGATGACCAGTTGCCGCCGTTTATATACTGGATTTTATAATTTACCCAGTCTCCCTCTGTTGGAGATGTCATTTGGAATAGTTTTTCCCAGGAAAGCGCAAGCTGAATTTCTGTTCCGCCTTTTTTATCCTTGGAGATAACGAGCTGATGGTTTTTGCTGCTAAGGTTACCGATATTCATACCGCCATCCTGAATTTTTGCAACCCAGTTATCATTTTCAAGGCGAGTTACGGTAAGTCTTATGCCTGCTTTAGTGCTTGAAATCTTATCTCCTGAGAATCCCGTTCTCGTTGGAACAAACCATATCTGAAGAAGGTCTCCCGTTGCTTCATACCATTTTGAAGCGCTCTCGAAGTAGTTATCTGTTGTGTCGTTTGTTTTAACTGCGATATAGAGATTTTCTTCATCCCACATCATCGTATATCTTCCCTGACCGCCTTTAAGCTCCTTAAAGAAATTATACTGATTATAATCAATAGGAGAATTAAGACGAAAGGACTCAACCTTATTGATGCTTTCCGTAGTATAACCGGGCATTTCCCCTTCTTCGTAGCTCATACCATAGTTGGTGAACTTCATATTATAAGGTTCTACGGGCGTTGCATCACGACCTCTATCATCAAGGTCTTTATAATAGGTATAATAGCGTTTTGAATAGTTGGCAGTAATAGAAGAAACGTCGAATCTATCCCATCTATTGATTCCAAAAGAGCTTATCTCTGCAAAATAGTGAGGAATATCGAAAACGATTACTCCGTTTGTGTATTTAGAGGTCATTTCCATTGTGTCAACGTTATCAGCATAGCGTTTTGTCTGATATGTGATTTCAAAAACCTCAGCATCTATCCAGAAATCTGCTCCCGCTTTTCTAACGCCTTTTGCCCATCCCTGAGTATGTTTTTCAAAAGAGATATATGCGTTATCTGATACTGCAAGGGAGTTTTCCCTTCCGAGACAGTCCTGAGCCGCAACGATATCAACGATTGGTCGGCCGCCTTCCTGCTCTGCTTTTACCAGATTATAAAGGTTATTTTCTGCATTGGAATAAGATCCGCTTCTCCATATTGCAGGAGAAATCATAATTTTTCTCTCAGGGTCAAGTTTTCTGATTTCTCTTGACTGAGGAAGATAAATAGTTCTGTAAAGTTCTATTCCGTTACTTTTATTCATCCAGGCATCGCAGGTCTCGTCTGCAAAATAATATCCTGCGAAAGACTCATAATGACCATAGTTTTCATATAAATCACGAACAAGGTCGGCTCCGTCTGCTCCAACCTCTGCAGCATGTTCAAGTCCGCCTGCATTCATAATGGAATCATAGTTTCCATAAGTGAAGATAGTTCCAAGATAAACTTTCATTCCAAGTTTCTGAGCTGCTTCGAGAATAGTTGTATATGGGTCTTTTGCTCCATAACCGAAACCAAGTTTATATCCTTTTTTGAAAAGACTTGGAGAATTAAAGGCAGTTATTTTAGTGGTGAAATCTGCGCCATACTGCATAACAACGTAATCCATTCCCATTTCCTTCATGCCTTTCAGCTGAAGATACCACATATACTCGGAATTTTTGATTACGGGGTTTTCGCTATTATAGTCAATTACGTGCATCTGGAAGAAACCGCCACGATAAAGTGGTAACTGGGGCTGATCTGCATAAACGTCGATTTCAAAAAGGTTTGTGTTCGAAGTATTATTCGTGTCAATTACAAATTTGACTTTTTTAATATTGCTATCATTAAAATACTGACGGAAAACTCTCTTATCAGCAGTCTGATGCTGCAAAAACTCTTCGTTTATTCTTTTATACGTTGTTCCGTCCTCGGAGATATAAGTAATAACATTTCCCGGAAGTCCTGCCTGAGCAAAATAAAGCATAACTCCGTTAACTTTATTAACCGTTTTTCCAAAATCAACGATAACTTCGTAAGTGCTGAATTTTGCCATCTGCTCTTTTGTATCGGTATAGTTTCGGTCTGATAATACTCCCGTTGAAGCAAAAGTTGCTCCCTCTTTACCGATCTGAACGGTTGCGCCACTCATAACGCTTGAATTTCCGTTTATTTCGTTTTTATTCTTGAAGCCATAATCCATTTCTGCAATTTCGTTTTCGCTTCCAAAAACCTTGATTTCGGAAATAACCGCAGTTCCTCTTATGGCAACTTTTAGATAACGTGCTTTTATAGTATGATTTCTCATTACTGCAAATTCGGAATAAGTATCGCTATGGCCCCATCTGCCCATTTCGTAGCTCTGGCCGAAATCATAGTATGAAATATCTTCCGTTGAATAACGAACGGTGATATACTCGGGCACTGCTAACGTTCCTGAGCCCTTTGCAAGAAGCTGAACTTCGCTGACGTTTTTCACTTCGCCAAGGTCGATAAGAATCTCACTGACAGAAGAACTTGAAATCATATCGGGAGCAGAAGCATATTTTCCTACGAATTTATTATTCTCGGAAAGTTTTGCAACCTCGCCATCAGTAAGAAGAGTTCCGTTAGCGTCGGCGCTATATCCTGAAATTGCAGTTCCGCTGAGCCATTTATATTTAGCCCCATTTGAAAGAAGAATTCTCTCGTTTTCGTTTTTGATACCTGTTACTGAAAGTTCTTTTATAGATATTTTTGAGCCGTCGTTAGTATAAATGAACGCTTTAACGCCCATGGCCATAACTTCCTCTGAGAAAGTTACGGTGTAGGTTGTTTTTCCGTTGGCGGTTGCTTTTGTCAAGGTCTGCTTTGGATAGATATAATAGTTATATCCATCGTTTGAAACGTAAATATCAATCGCCTTTGGCATAACGGCGCCGCTTAACGTATCAAAAGTAAGTTCAACCTTATTAACCTTTGAAACAAAACCAAAATCATTCTGAACGTAAAAATGAGGGTCTTTTCCTTCTAAGAAAAGGTCAAGGGTTTTATTATCATACCAGGATCCTGATACCATCTGCTCGTTTTTTACCTCAAAAACTGCACCGGTATCGGCTTTTCCGTCGGTAAGGGCCTTGCCGTCCTCGTCTCCCGTTATATTTTTATATCCGGGGTATGAATAAGCATACTCCGTATTAAGGTTAAGTCGCTGTTCTGACGCGGCAAAAGCGTTTAGTGAAATTCCTCCAAAGCAGGAAAGCACCATTGCCACTGCCAAAATAGCAGATAATAGTTTTTTCATTCTATAATTCCTCCAATTAAAATATTATTTTATTATTTTATCAGAAAATATATTTCCTGTCATCAATATATTTCAAAAAAACCATATTGTTATATTTATTTCGCCAAAAACAAAAAGAATGAGATAGTTCTCATTCTTTTTTAAGATATTCTTCCAAAATTCCTGCCGCGCTTTCAACAAGCTCTTTGCAGGGGCGTTTTTTATAATATTTTTCCGTTCTTTTTTCGGGGATGGGGCTATCTTTTCCCTCGGGAAGAGATAGAAGATTTCGGCAGATTATATCGCCATTTTCTTCTTTAAACTTTTCGGCAAGATTTTGCCCTTTTTCATAAGTTTCGATTTTTACCTGAGGGTCTTTTATATCGGAATAGCCCTCTATCATACCAAGGGCCATTTCCATTCCCGAAACTGCTCCGCAAACCTCGCGAAGTCGGCAAATTCCGCCGCCCATGGTTGACCCAAGCATAAGGGCTTTTTTCTCGCTAAGACCGATTTCTTCACTAAATGCAAGCAAAACCGCCTGACAGCAGTTACACCCGTCCTCAAAATATTTTCCTGCAAGTTCTTTTTTTGTCATTATAAATTTTCCACCTTATCTGCCGCGTTTTCAAGGCCTTCATCAACGAAATTCTCAATAAGTCCTGCATCAACTGCCTGAGCAAGTTCAGGATTTATGGGAAGTTTGCCAAGAAGTTCAATATTATATTTTTTACAGATATCTTCGATATGGCTATCACCGAAAATCCGAAGCTCTTTGCCACAGTCGGGGCATTTAACGTAGCTCATATTTTCAACAAGGCCGATTATGGGAATATTCATCATATTCGCCATATTTACTGCTTTTTCAACTATCATGGAAACAAGCTGCTGAGGTGAAGTTACTATAACGATACCATCAAGAGGAAGTGACTGAAATACCGTCAACGCAACGTCTCCCGTGCCGGGAGGCATATCAACGAACATATAGTCAACGTCGTTCCAGATAACGTCGGTCCAGAACTGCTTAACTGCTCCTGCAATAACGGGACCTCTCCAAACGACAGGGTCGCTCTCGTTTTCAAGAAGAAGGTTTATAGACATTATATCAATTCCCGTTTTTGTTGTTGCAGGGATGATGCCCATTTCGGTTCCTTTTGCTTTTTCTTTTATGCCAAAAGCTTTTGGAATTGAGGGGCCCGTTATATCTGCATCAAGAATAGCGGTTTTATGATTTCTTCTGTTTAACGTAACTGCAAGCATAGATGTAACAAGGGATTTTCCCACGCCGCCTTTACCTGATATTACGCCGATAACTTTTTTAACGCTTGATGCGTCGTTTAATTTTTCGATAAGTGATTTTGGATCCCTTGAAGCGCAGTTTTCGCTGCAAGTGGAACAATCATGAGTACATTCTGACATTTTTCATTCTCCTTTTATTTTAAAATCCCAAGCCCTGAATTATTATTCCCGACAATACCGCCGAGACAGATATATATCCCAGAATTTTAAGATTTTCTTTTATATTTTTATTTACTTTAAAAAGAACAACAAGCCCTGCTCCCGCTCCCGTGCAAAGTCCTGCTATCAGTGAGCCGAGACTCAAGCTTCCCGATACGTAAAGCTCAGCGAGAAGCACTGATACTGCGCAGTTTGGGATAAATCCTACTATTGCCGCCAGAACCGGTTGCAAAAAACTTCCGTTCATTAAAACCTTGCCCAAGTTCTCTTCTCCGATAAGTTCAACTGCTCCGTTGATAACAAGAGAGAAAACAAATATAAAAACAAATATATTTACGGTATGGTGAATAGCAGATTTAAAAATTCCGCTGCCTTTATGACAGTTGCAACCATCGTGGCTGCAAAGCTCTTCGATATGGTGATGATGAGAAGATTTTATATTAAGAACCTTTCCGCCGAAAAAGTCCATCATAAGCCCCGTTAAAAGAGCAATTAAAACTTTCAGAACTATGACGGGGAGAATAACTCCTGCTTTTTCGGGATTTGCCATAAGAAAAGGAATGGCCTCATCAGAGGTGGAGATAAATACCGCTACCAAAGTTCCCGCAGTTATAATTTTCCCCGCGAAGAAGTTTGATGCCATAACGGAAAATCCGCACTGAGGAAAAATCCCCAGAACGCTTCCCCCGATTGCACCAAATCTGCCGAAACGGTGAAGAAATTTCTCTAATTTTCCTTTTGCTTTATGCTCTATATATTCGATTATAAGATATGCCGCGAATAAAAAGGGCAGCATTTTTATGGTATCTTCGATTGTATGGTGAAAAATTTCTTTTATAAACTCCAAAAACTCACCTCGCCTTGACGTTTGGCACTATTATACTATATTTCAAAACTTAAAACAACAATATATTCTCCTCTTTTTTTCCCTTTTTTATAAGATTAACAGGAATACTAAAAAATATCCCACCTGAATATTCAGGTGGGATATTTTTATTTTGCGTAATCGATGGCTCTTTGTTCTCTTATAACGTGAACTTTTATCTGGCCGGGGTATTCAAGCTCGTTTTCAATTCTCTTAACGATATCGTGGGATAATAATACGATATCATCATCGTTTAGAACCTCGGGCTTAACCATAATTCGAATTTCACGGCCTGCCTGAATTGCAAAGCATTTTTCAACACCGTTGAATTCCATTGAGATTTCCTCAAGTTTTTCAAGACGTTTCATATAGCTTTCAAGATTTTCTCTTCTAGCGCCTGGGCGAGCTGCAGAGATTGCATCCGCCGCCTGAACGATACAAGCGATAACGGTTTTTGCTTCAACGTCGCCGTGGTGAGCTTCGATAGCGTGGATAACGTCCTGATGCTCTTTATATTTCTTCGCAAGGTCAACGCCTATCTGAACGTGGCTTCCCTCGATTTCGTAGTTCATTGCTTTACCGATATCGTGAAGAAGACCTGCTCTTTTTGCAAGAGTAACGTCTACTCCAAGTTCAGCAGCAATAACTCCTGAAAGATGGGCAACCTCTATAGAGTGATTAAGAACGTTCTGACCATAGCTTGTTCTATATTTCATTTTACCAAGAAGCTTGATAAGTTCGGGATGAATTCCGTGAATTCCGGTATCAAAGGTAGCTCTTTCGCCGGCTTCTTTGATAATATTATCAACTTCTTTACGGGATTTTTCAACTGTTTCTTCGATTCTTGCAGGGTGAATTCTTCCGTCTGCAATAAGTTTTTCAAGAGTAAGTCTTGCAACCTCACGACGAATTGGGTCGTGGCTTGAAAGGGTAATTGCTTCGGGAGTATCATCGATAATCAAATCAACGCCGGTATATGTTTCAAGGGTTCTGATATTTCTGCCCTCACGGCCGATAATTCTACCCTTCATTTCGTCGTTTGGAAGGGGAACAACGCTGACGGTTGTTTCCGTTACGTAATCTGCCGCGCATTTCTGAATTGCAAGGGCGATAATCTTCTGCCCTAATTTATTGGCGTTATCCTTAAATTCTTCTTCGATTTCTTTGATTTTCATTGCTTTTTCGTGCTTAACTTCGCTTTCAACGGCTTTGATAATATAATCCTTTGCCTGAAGTGCAGTAAAGCCCGAAATCTTCTCCAAAAACTCAATCTGAGAACGTTTGGTAAGTTCTACTTCTTCTTGTAATTTTTCAACTTCTTTGAGTTTTTCCTGATATAACTCTTCTTTTTTTT
>JAFZHO010000083.1 GCA_017554835.1 Clostridia bacterium | reverse complement strand
TGATGCATCATTTGTATGTATGTCCGCAGTATTCTGAGGAATTACACCGTCATATTACATTCAGAGATTTTCTCCGAAGCAACCCCGAAGCAGTTAGAAAATATAGCTTGATAAAAGAAAAAGCCGCCGAGCTATTTCCAAATGATATAGACGGATACATAGAGTATAAATCACCGTGCATTAAAGAACTGTATAAAGAATGCGGTTTGAAATAAATTCCAATTTATTGAACAAAAGCAATTTTTATATTCTCCTTACTTGTTATAGTTGAGAAAAAATTAAAAGCTGTGTGGAAATTCCACGCAGCTTTTTTAGATTGCAGCATTTTCAAGCTGACAGATAATATCATAAACGACATTTATTATTTCTTCATCCTTGGAAAGTCGGATAGAAACGTATGGTCTTTGCCCCGCTGAGAAGAATATTCTGCCCTTATTCTGAGGCATAATTGCCACCATTTTTTCGTAGGCAAATTCATTGATATAAAACAAAATCATATTACCGTTCTGCTTAATTTCCGAAATACCAAGAAGGGCGGCTCTATTTCTGATCATAGAAATTCTCATAAGATTTTCCACCGTTTTTGGAATATCAGAAAATCTATCCAAAAGTTCGTCATATAAATCGTCAAAATCCTCTTTTGAGGTTATATTGGCGATTTTTTTATAAATCTCTATACGGATTTCCTCTTTTTCGATATATTTTTCGGGAATATGCTCGGAAACGTCAAGAGAAATAATAGTATCAACCTTATTGATTTTTTCCCCCTTTTCCTCACGAACGGCATTCTCAATAAGTTTCATATATAAATCATATCCAACGCTTTCCATATAGCCGTGCTGCTGAGCGCCGAGAATATTTCCTGCTCCTCGGATTTCAAGGTCACGCATTGCGATTTTGAATCCCGAACCGAACTGAGTAAATTCCTTTATGGTATTAAGCCGTTTATACGATGTTTCGTTAAGAACCTTTCCCCGCTTGAAAGTAAGATAAGCATATGCTCTTCGGGAGCTTCTTCCCACTCGTCCTCTTATCTGATGAAGCTGAGAAAGTCCCATACAGTCAGCATTTTCGATTATAAGAGTATTGGCGTTTGGAATATCAACTCCCGTCTCAATAATCGTGGTGCAGACAAGAACGTCTATCTCGCCCTCAACCATCCTCTCCCATATATCAGAAAGTTCCGATGCGGACATTTTTCCATGGGCGGTAACGATATTACCCTCCACCCTTTGACCTATCTGAGCGGCAACAGACTCCAAATCATCGATTCTGTTATGAAGATAAAAAACCTGGCCGCCTCTTGAAAGTTCTCGTTTAATAGCATCGCATAAAACTCCCATATCCTGTTCGAGAACGTAGGTATTAACGGGGCTTCTATCCCCCGGTGCCTCCTCAAGAACAGACATATCAAGTATACCCGAAAGAGCCATATTAAGAGTTCTTGGAATAGGCGTTGCAGAAAGGGTGAGAACGTCCACGTTGGCAGAAAGTTTTTTAAGACTTTCTTTATGGCTAACGCCAAAACGCTGCTCCTCATCAACAATCAAAAGCCCCAAATCTTTGAATTTTATATCCTTCTGAATTATTCTATGGGTTCCTACTATAATATCGATTTCTCCTCTTGCAAGTTGGCGGAGAATCTTTTCTTGTTCTTTTTTTGTTTTCTGTCTTGATAGAAATTCGATTTTAACGGGATAGGAATAAAACCTTGAAACAAGGGTGTTATAATGCTGAAGAGCAAGTATGGTGGTGGGAACTAAAATTGCCACCTGTTTTGAATCCATTACCGCCTTAAAAGCCGCACGAAGCGCCACCTCTGTTTTTCCAAATCCAACGTCACCGCATAAAAGTCTATCCATGGGGACGGGTTTTTCCATATCCTTTTTAATTTCCGAAACGCAGCGTAACTGGTCATAAGTCTCTTCAAAGGAAAACTTATCCTCAAACTCTCCCTGCCAGGGAGTATCCTCAGAAAAAGCAAATCCTTTTGTGTTCTGCCTTTTGCTATAAAGCTCTATAAGCTCTTTTGCCAAATCCTTTGCCGCAGATTTTGCTCTCTGCTTGGTCTGACTCCATACGTTGCCCGTTAGTTTATTAAGTTTTACTTTAACCTCGCTATCATAACTTTGGAATTTTGAAATCATTTCAAGCTGATTACAAGGCACAAAAAGGGTATCTTTTCCTGCGTATTGAATTTTGAAATAGTCTTTGGTGATACCGTCAACGGTGAGTTTTTCCATCCCTTTATATAAGCCCACGCCGTAATTTTCGTGAGTTATATAATCTCCGGGTGTAATATCACTGAAGTTTTGAATATGATTTTTGTTTTTCTTTTTCCGTTTAGAAACTATATGCTGATTTTTCTCGGTAATTATAATAATTTTGGATTTAAGAAGTTTGAATCCGCCCGATAAAACCCCCTCCAAAATCAGAGGATTTTTGGGCGTCAAAGCTTTTTCGTCTTCCGTTGCCATTATACCCTTTGAAATAAGGGTATTTTTTATATTCTGGACTTTTCTCTTATTATCAAGAAAAATGATAGTCTTGTAACCCGTTTTTTCGTAGTATTCAAGGTCTTCAAAAAGATTATCAATATTTCCCGCAAAGCCCGATATAGTGGGAATATCAATATTTATCAGGGCTTTCAGAGGGCATTTATAATTGGAGCAGACAAAGTTATCCATAAAAACTGTTCTGCCTTTTTTAAAATACTCAAAAAATCTCTCTTCTGATAAAACTATATCTCCAAAATCTTTTATAAACTCTCCCTGATTTGAAAAAATCTTCAAATCCTCTTTGAAAAGTTTATAATAATTTGAAAGTCGCTCGGAAATACCGATATTCTCAAAAGAGAAAATATACCCATCAAAAATATCAAACAAGGTTTTGGGAGAGTCGTAAATCAGATTTATATATTTATAAATATGGGGTAGAGACTGATTATCGCGAAGTTTTTCAATATCGGAAGAAAGCTTCTGACAAAGTTTTTCAAGTTCTGATCGTTTATCATATTTTTTTATTATTTTTGAAAGATTTGATATAAGTTTTTCCCTTTGCTCTTTTGATAAAATAGTCTCAAAAACGGGAGTAATCTCATATTCTCTCACGTTTTCTATTCTTCTCTGAGAGGTAATATCAAAAATCCCCATACCATCAATTTCATCGCCGAATAAATCAATTCTCACGGGATTTTTTGAAGAAGGAGAAAAAATATCAATAATTCCTCCCCTTTTTGAAAACTGTCCCTGACCTTCAACGATATCACTATAATTATATCCCATATCAACAAGTCGTGATAAAAACTTCTCCGTATCTATCGTCTGACCGTTTTTCAGATTAAAAGAACTGCAATTTTCCGTCTCAGAAATAAAGGTAAGAAGAGCATCGGGATAGGTAATTATTGCCCTATAATCTCCCGAAATCATTTTAGAAATAACGTTCATTCTACCGCTTTCATATTCGAAAGAAGCACTCTCCACCTGCATAAGAACAAGCTCTTTCCCAGGGAAATAATAAACCCCATCCGAAATAATACCTGATAGATCCTCATATAATTTCAGAGAACTTTTTTCATCCTTACAGATAAAAAGCCCCTTCTCTTTGGTCAACTCCAAAATGAAGGCGCTCAAAACGCCTTTGGCGCAGTCGGGGACCCCCGTGATTGCCAAAGGTGTGTTGCCATTATTTATATTCTCTTTTACCTCGTTGAAATCTTCAATTTGGTCAAAAAAACTTTTCAGCATAGTATCATCCGTTATATAAATTCATTGCTTTATCGGTATTTTCAGAAAAAATAACCTTCAAAGCCATATAAGCTTTTTCAATGGCACCGTCAAGAATTTCTCTCTCAGTGATTTTAAAAGGAGATAAAACGTAATCAGCCAAATCAGAAAACTCAGCGGGCTTTTCTCCCACGCCGATTTTAATACGGGGAAAATTATCACTATTAAGATTAGCGATTATATTTTTTATACCGTTATGGCCTCCTGCCGAGCCCTTTTTTCTGATTCTGAGTTTTCCCACGCCGAGAGAGATATCATCATATATTATAATAATATTCTCAGGGGGAATTTTGTAGAATTTAGAAGCAGAAAGAACGCTTTCTCCCGACAAATTCATAAAAGTATCGGGCTTTAAAAACAATATATTTTTATCCCCTATTTTTTTCTCGGAGGTTTCTCCTCTGAATTTTGATTTTTTGAACTCTATATTCTCTTTTGAAGCAATATAATCAAGAGTCATAAACCCTATATTATGCCTCGTATTTCTATATTTAGTTCCGGGGTTGCCAAGCCCCACAACAAGAAAATCATATTTACTTTTGCTACCGAATTTAAGCATAATTTACCTCGCATTTTTTATTACAACAGTAGTATAACTAAAAATCCAAAATAAATCAATATGTTTCCCAAGGAGAAACTCACTATAATGAAATATCCCATCCTATTCGGATGGGATATTAAAAGTTTTATAAACTTTGAAAAGCCCGTAGGAAAATCAAAGAAAAAATATGCCACTCAGAAAAAGAGTGGCATATTTTGAAAAAGTTCGAAGAACTTTTTTATTCAGTAAGTGCTGCAGTAACCATTTTGATGATTTCGCATCTTAGAATGTCACCTGTTGGATTGATAACGTATCCGCCATCAACAGGGTTACCTTCAACGATTTTAGCGTTTACAAGGTATTTAATATTATCAACGAACCAAGTTGCGATTTTATCTTTATCAACGAATTTAGAAAGATCAGTTGCTTTGTAGTCTTCGCTCTTATCAGTAATCTGCATAGCTCTTGCAAAGATTGCGAAGAATTCCTGTCTTGAAATTGAGTTATTTCCATTTAGGTAAAGTTTTCCGTCAACTTCAGAACCTTTCATAAGTCCAAGAGCAACTGCTGCTTTAACGTAATTTGCACTCCATGCTACTGCAGGGTTAGTTTCATCATAGTCTGCAAAGTTAAGTTCAACATCTGCAAAAGCTTTTGAATCAACGCCAAGCATTCTTAGAGCGAAGATGATACCTTCGATTCTTGTTGCTTTATCTTCAGGTTTTAGAAGAGTTTTGCCATCTACTTCTGAACCTTTGATAATTCCAAGATCTGTTGCAGTTTTTACGTATGGAAGATACCAAGCGCCTTCCTTAAGGTCTGCAAAGTCATATTCAGTAGCTTGTTTTGAAAGAGTTACGGTATAAACTTCGTCGCCGTTTACTGCGTAAACTTTGATAACCTGCTCGCTCATATTGATAAGTCCGCCGATTTTCTGAGTTAGACCGGGATCAGCATATAATTCAAATACTTTATCGCCTTTGAATAATTCGAACTCTACTGTTACGCCTTCTGCAACGCCTAAGTAAATTTCGTTTCCTTCAATGCTTCCGCTTCCGATATTATCTGAGCAGTTGAAGTCAAGTTCATCGGTAACGTCCGGAGTTGGCTCACCTGTTGGCTCATCAGGAGTTACGCGAACAAGGTCGTTCTTAATAGCAAGAAGTTCGTTATATGTTCTGTCGATCTGATACTGAGGACTGTTATATGCATTATATACTGTCCATGATTCAATCATCATAGACATAAGCTCTCTCCATGTTTCCTCGGTATAATCTTCTTCATTTAGAAGTTCAACCTCATCCATAAGAGCTTTAAGCTGAGTTCTATCAACAAGGCAAACAAGTTCTGCAAGTGCCTGTTTGATTGATGCTACTGCATCTGTTATTTCAAATGTATCAGAGCTATTTTCATAAACTTCCTGCGCATCTTCAACAACAGCCATAAGTGCATCGTAGCTTGCTTTTTCATATAATGTTCCGTCTATTTCCAAAGCGGTGGAAATCAATGACTCAAGTTCAATCTTGCTAACTTCGCCAACAAGAACAAGATTTTTAATTGCCATTTCAATAGCAAGTCTTGCCTCGTCGATTATATCCTGAGTTGCTTTATTATTATCAAGTACTGCCTGACCTTTTATAACCTCTGCAGTTAGAAGGTCAAAGGTTTCTTTTGAGTAGTTATTTGCATCAAGAGCGTTAGCAGATTCAATAACGCTTCTCAAATAATCTTTAACAACGTATGGCTCAAGAGCATCGTAGGCACTATTAAGTGCGGCAACAGCAGCGTCAACTACTACCTGAGTAGCAGATGCATCTTTATAAATTACTTTAGCTGCCTCATAAGCGTTTTCAAGAGCCGCATAGCTATCTGCAGTATAACGTTTTGCTTCAACGCCTTCTGCTTTAACAAGTGCTTTTTCAAGCTCGTATTTATCAATGCCTTCTGTTGGGTCAGTTGTATTTTCAAATGGGAAGTATGCCATATAGGTTGTATTCATAGAACCTAAGCCGCTGCTGAAGCTTTCCAAATGTCCTCTTCTTGAAACGTTTGGAACAGAAATATCAGATCCGTCAACGTATTTCATAAGAATACCAAGGGTATTTTTTCCATTTGCTTCGGGAGCTTTTGATAAACCATATACGCTCCATGGAATCATAATATTGATATCATAAGTTCCTTCTTCATTAAGCGCAGAATTAATCATAACGTTTCTATAAACTGTAGTTCCGTTATAAACTACCCACTCGTTATTGGCAAGTCTATATGCAACAAGCTGAGAAGCAGTGGAGCTTGTGCTTACTTTTGTATAGAATGTCAAATAGTCTCCTGATGGAATCCATGCCTGCTCTCTTGCAAAATCGCCGTTAATATGCTTACTTGCAGAGCGGTCAGCCGTTCTGACAGAAAGATAAATTCCCTTATCGCTATACATTGCAGAATAGTAGTGTTTACCAAATAGAGAGCCCTGAACTGCAAATGGTTTGAATTCGTTCCAGTAGGAAAGATTGATAGGGGCTTTAGTATAAAGATCTCTTGTTGTATAAGCTACGTTTTTAGTATTTTTACCTGCAACTGCAGCAGGATCCATATCAAATAATCCTGGGTCTTCAAGGTCACACATTGCAGAAAGTTTCTCTGAATCCTCTGCATCAAGGAAATAGTTATCCTGTTTGTTTAGTCTTTCCCAGATAATGTTTGAAATATCGTCAAATTTTGCATCAACTTCAGTTCTTGTATATTTTTCTGCAAGATCCGTGAATCTAAGTCCACCTGCTTCAGAATTTGAGAACTGCAAATAGGTATCCTGATCGCCATACATATCATCTAAAATGAAATCATAGCAATCAATTGCCTGCTCTTTGAATATAGTTCCGTATAGAGTCATCGCAGTAATAAAGCCACTAAGTGTGGTCGGATGATAACCATCACCGGTTGAGAATAGAGCCATATCTTTATGAGCATCTTTTTTATTAACGTCATAACAGCATTTTCCACTTGGAGCAACTGCTACGTTAAATGCCTTACTATGCTTTTCATAACCTGCGGCAAATTCTGTAACGTCCTTAACCAGATAGTTGGCATCAGAACGTCCTGAAGTCATATAGAAAACAGGTATAGAACCTACTGACTTAATATCTTCTGTAAGGTTTTCTATAAATTTAGCATAGGTAGATGTGGTAGGCATACCACCTGTTGATTCCTGAAGGAAAACGATATCAAAGTCTCTGAAGAACTCTTTATTGCCGATTCTTTCGTAAATAGCATCAAGAGAAGTTGCAGCAATGATACATTCGTTAAAGTTAACTTCCTTGCCCATTTCTCTTGCAACGTTTTTAAACATATGAGGACCAAGAGCAGTATAAGTCAAACTGTTTCCGATAAATAGAATCTCAAGAGGTCTTTGCTCTTCGCTTCTTTCAATAGGAACAAGAGCATCTATAATCGCCTTGAATGAAGTGCAGAAATTATCAACCTCTGCCTGAGTTGCTGCAGAATTACGATAAATTTCCTCTGCGCTGGCAAGCTGACTCTGAGCGTTCATATAGCCGGTATATGCATAATCAGCCATATCCATATATTTTGCTTTATCAATAAGCTTTTTAAGAAGGGATTTATCCGCTTCGGGAACTTTATATTCGCTATATGGGATAAGAGTATTATTATAACCGTAAAGACCTTTGTTACCATTATTGGTC
This sequence comes from Clostridia bacterium, assembly GCA_017554835.1. Classification (GTDB taxonomy): domain Bacteria; phylum Bacillota; class Clostridia; order Oscillospirales; family RGIG7773; genus RGIG7773. The sequence continues at coordinate 5,554 of JAFZHO010000083.1, read as the reverse complement.
TGCCATCTATGGTCTTCGCCGGCTGTTATAACTGTATCAGAGGCATCGTTATAAGCGATAGTATATCCGAAGTTAATTCCTGATTCGGGAGTAGGCACTGCATCAAGTCCGAAGAATTCTTTCGGAATAAACATCTGAATTTCGGTAAGTCCCTTATATGCGATTTTGATATCGTCTCTGTAATCAACGTTAACCAAACTGCCGTATCCATTGCCGGCGATTTCCCATCCGCCGCCAATTGATCTTAGAACGTTAACTCTGGCAGCGTGCTTACTTCCTGCGCCGTTACCCTGGTTATGATTCTCACCTTTAGGAGAAATATTGATATAGAAGCAGTCGCCGGAAGTCCATTTATCCGGTGAAGCAGGGTCATCAGTTCTATCGTTGATTTTGAATGCGAAATAATATCCGTCATCGTCATACATCATAGAATAGATACTTCCGTGGCCGTTATAAGTAAGACCCTGGAAAGTAGGCCACTGATTATAATCGATTCCGCCCTGAAGGGTTACGGGTTTTGTTCTTTTTACAATATAGTCAAATTTTTCAACGGGATAAGCAGGAACTACGCCCTCAGGTAATCCGATTTCCTCAGTTGAATCAAGCTCAATCTCAGGAACTTCGGGTTCGGGATCGGGTTCGGGTTTAGTTTCTTCGGTTTCTTCCTCTTCAGGAGTTACCGGGTTTGGATTTGCGCCTAAAGTATATGCAACGGGAGTGAAAGCAAATCCTGTTCCAGCGCCGGCATCGTGATACATAATGTCAACGTTTAGTTCATAGCCCTCAGTAAGTTTATAAGCTTTAACTCCAAGAGCAGACCATTTGATAGCGATTAGACCTGTAAGTTTCTGAACAGGGTCAGTAACGCCTGATGATCCTTTATACTTAACGTCTGCGTTTGGATTAGTATCAGAATATGCGATAGTGATGTCGGATACTTTTTTCGCTTTAACTCCAGTAACACTAACACCGGCGTTATATGAGCTAAGTCCGTTTGCAGATGCTTTTCTACCAAGAGCAAGTCTCATTGAATGATCCAACGATGAAACGTTACCGGCATTAGCGGCAGTTGAAGAACCTGCGTTCAAATAAATCTGAACGAAGTCACCGTTTGACCAGTTTCCGTTTGGGTTAACGGTATCATCCTCGGTAGTGATTGCTATATATAGATAATCATTATCATACATCATAGCAAATGCGCGAGGGGTTTTGTTTGTTTGTTTTTTAAGTGCAGGCCATTCATTTGGGTTGAATGTAACCATATCAGGAGCAGTTTCGGTATATTCGATAGTTGTTCCGAACTCTTCCTTTATGGTGCCTTCATTTGCGGTTACAAAGGTGATAGAAGTCATGCAAGACATCACCATCATAATCGCAAGAAAAAGTGCGATGGATCTCTTCATTTTTTGTACCTCCAAAAATTTTTTTCCATTCTAATTATACACCAAATAATATATAATTCAAGTAATATTAAATATATAACAAATCTTTCGGCATATTGCACAAAATCCGGCCCTCGTTTTTGTGCAATATGCCGAAAAACATTTTCGATCAAATATAAATTCACGCCCCTACAATAAATATGGGGTAAATCCCTTCCTTACCATTTTGATAATTTCGCATCTTAAAATAAATATCCTAAAAATTATTTTCCGAGCTGAATCATACGAGCATAGTGGAATAAATACTGCTGAGCAATTCCACCATAGCCGCAAAAATAATCCTTATCGATGCTTTCGTCGTTATAAAATTCTTTTAAAATTCTCTTTATCCAGACGTCCTTTGGAAAAGCGTCAACAAACTCGCAGGAAAATAACAAAACACAGTCCGAAACCTTATCTCCTACCCCTTTGATTTTCATAAGTTCTGCTTTTGCATCTTCGTAAGAAAGATTTTTGAGATTTTCTATATCAATAAGACCCGAATTTATTTTTTCTACTGCGTCGAGTATGTATTTCCCGCGAAAACCGCTTTTTATAACTTCCAGGTCCTTTGCCGTTACGTTTTTCAAATCATCAGCAGTGGGGAAAAGATAATATTCCTTTCCCTCAAATTCAACTTTTTTGCCGAAATTTTGGCAAAGGGAATTTATGATTTTCTTTATTCTTGGGATATTATTATTCTGGGAGATAATAAAGGAAATTATAGTCTCAAAAACTTCCTGATTCAAAAGTCGAATCCCCTGGCTATAATTCATTGCTTCGGGAAGAATTTTATCATTCATAAAATTTTTATTTATTTCAATATAGTCTCTTTCCATATCAAGATAATGGCAGAAAAAATCCTCATAATCCTTTTTGGAAATTCCGTAAAAAGAAATTTTATTATCACTTTGGACAGCTTTTATAACTTTATTTTTAACGATACCGAAAAAAGCGTCTCCATCTTTTTCCCATCGGAAACATTGACCGCAATCAAAGGTTTTTTCAATATCAAACCAAGGCGCGTTTTCTAAAATTATAGAATTTTCTTCAAAAACAATTTTCATTTATATCACCTCTATACATTGTAACATTTTTCGTATATAATATAAAGTGTTAAATTTTATATAAAGGACGAAACAATATGAAAGAAACCATATATACCATTCCCGTAAATGAGGCCTTCGAGGATAATTGCGATTGTCCATTATGCCGATTATATAAAAAAGTCGAGGCAGACGAAATCGATAAAATCTTAGGCGCCGCCATGATGGAGCCGGATATCAGAATAAAAACCAATAAACAAGGTTTTTGCGATAAGCATTTTCCGATGATGTTTGAGGGAAAAAACCGTCTTTCTCTCGCTCTTATGCTTGAAAGCCATCTCAATCTTCTTAACGAAAATATTTTCAATAAAACAACGGGCCTTATGGGCAAAACCGATTATAAAAAGCAGACCGAAATTATCGAAAATCAGCAAAATTCCTGCTATATCTGCTCAAGAATAGATTATTATATGGAAAAATTCTGCGAGACTATATGCTTTTTATTCAGAACGGAAATCGCCTTTCAGGACAAAATGCGTAATCAGAAAATGTATTGCCTGAAGCATTATAGGCAGCTTCTCGTTATAGCAAAACAAAGATTATCAAAATCCGATTATGAAGCTTTTGCAAAAATGATTTTCCAGACGGAAAAAGAATATATCGCCACCTTATGCGACGACGTTTCCTGGTTCTGCAAAAAATTTGACTATCGATATCAGAACGAGCCCTGGAAAAACTCAAAAGATGCTATCCAGCGTTCGATACATACTCTGACCTCAAAGAAAATAGACTAAAAAAACCCACGGAATTATCCGTGGGTTTTATATATTTCAAGGGCTTTTTCCTTGTTTTCTCTGATTGCATTTTTTAGCTCCGTTATAGTATCAAACTTTTTCTCATCTCGAAGCCATTTTATAAATTCAACCTTAATTTCTTTTCCGTAAAGGTCTTTATCGCAGTTCATTATATGAGTTTCCATATAAAGCCCGTCCCCGTTTACGGTAGGTTTTGTTCCAATATTGGTAACAGAAGGATAAGCCGTTTTTTCAATATAAGAAATAGTGGCATAAACTCCTCTTTTCAAGGTAATAAGTTCTTTATCAATAACCTGGTTAATGGTAGGAAACCCAAGCTCTCTGCCAAGTTGATTTCCCCTTACCACCTTTAGCTTATATGAAAATCTATACCCAAGCATTTCGTTTGCTTTTTCTGTTTCTCCCTTTTGGAGAAGGTCACGAACGGCGCTTGAACAAACTCTTTCTCCATCCATTTCCAAAAAAGGAACGCAAAAGCTTTCAAAACCGAGTTTTTTACCCCATTTAATAAGAAGGTCTCCATCGCCTTTTGCCATTTTGCCAAATCTATGTCCGTTACTAAAAAATATAGCTTTTATAGAAAGTTCTTTATGGAGAAAGTTTTCTATATATTCCTCGGCAGGCATATGGCAGAAATCCTCAAAATCAAGGTAGATAAGATAATCAACCCCAAGCTTTTCTATAAGCTTTTCCCTCTTTTTCGGGTGGGAAATCAGTCCCATTTCCGGTTCTTTTCTATTATAAAAAGTCAAAACCGCCGTTTTTAAGTTATTATCCTTGCCGTATCTGACCATTTCGGATAAAAGTGCTTTATGACCGCAGTGGACCCCATCAAAAGTTCCCACTGCAACTGCAATATTTTTTATATAAGATTTTTTCTCTTTATAAAAAACTATCTCCAAAACTACACCTCAAAAATCAAATACGCTTTTAATAATTTTTCCTCATTTTCCCGCCTTATAACCCCAAGACCGAGAAAACCATTTTCATATAAACGAACAAATCCCTCGTCGCAATCTTTAAAATATTTTGTTAACTTTACTTCCTGCCCCGATTTTATAAGCTTTGCACCAAAGCCGAAAATATCTACTCGGGGATATTTTTCCAGAAACTTCTCGGGTGAAATCAATTTTTCCTCCGAAACGTCTTTTAATTCCACTGCGTTTTCAATGGAAAATCCGCAGTTTTTCGTTCTTCTAAGATCGGTCATAGTGGCAAAGCAACCGATTTTTTCTCCAATATCGTCAATAAGACTTCGGATATAAGTTCCCTTGCCGCAAAGGACTTTTATTCTTGCCGTTTTTTCTTTTTCGTCAAAGAAAATAAGGGAAAGCTCAAAAATCTCAACCTCTCGTGAAGGTCTTTCGATTTCCTGCCCTTTTCTTGCAAGCTGATAAAGTCGTACCCCATCCTTACTGATAGCGGAATACATAGGTGGAATCTGATTTATCTTTCCCTCAAACTTTTTGAGAGTTTCTATAACAAGCTCTTTTGTAACAAAAGAATTATCGCAGGTATCTTTCACTTCTCCCCATATATCAAGGGTATCGGTTCTGATACCGAATTTAAAATCTGCAATATATTCCTTCTCGGAATCAACAACAAAAGGCGCAAGTCGCGTCGCCTTTCCAAGAAGGATAGGCAAAACTCCCGTTGCGTTGGGGTCAAGGGTTCCCGTATGACCTGCTTTCTTTTCTCCAAGGGCATATCTCACCCTTGAAACTGCCTGAAAGCTTGACATATTTTTTTCTTTATCAAGTATAAGTATTCCGTCCATTAAAATACTTCCTTAAAATATTCAATAAATAACTTCTCTGCTTTTTCAATATCAGAAAAAATCGTTCCACCTGCGGCTCTTTTATGGCCACCACCGGAGCATACGTCTTTGCATACCTTTGAAACGTCAACTTTTTCGCCGCTTCGGGCAGAAACTTTTATGCTACCGTCAGGATTTTCTCTCAGGGTTATAGCCGCCTCAACTCCCTCTATCTTACGAGGAAGAGAAGAGATATTATCAATATCATCAGGCGTTGCCCCTGTTTCCAAAAGCATTTTCTGAGTTATTTTCATTGTTGCGATTTTTCCATCATAATAGAAATTTATGGTTTCAAACGCTTTTCTCTCGATTTCAAACTGGGCTTTTGTTACCGTCTCAAAAAGAAGCTTATTAAGCTTTTTATTATCTGCTCCAAGTTCAACAAGCTTTGATGCAATCAAAAGAGTGCGATCAGTAGTATTTGAATATCTGAAGCATCCCGTATCAGTGGAAATA
>JAFZHO010000082.1 GCA_017554835.1 Clostridia bacterium | reverse complement strand
TTGAGAAAAATGGCACGCCTGCCTCTCCTGCAACTGCTTTTGCAAGAAGAGTTTTTCCCGTACCGGGAGGGCCCACAAGCAAAACGCCTTTTGGAATTCTTGCGCCTATTGAAATGAATTTTCTCGGATTTTTAAGAAAATCAACTATCTCGCTGAGTTCTTCCTTCTCTTCGTCAACGCCGGCAACGTCCTTAAAGGTTACTTTTTTGCCATCGTTACCAACCTTGGCTCTGGATTTTGTGAAAGAGTTCACTTTTCCGCCATCGCCCATTCTTCTGAACATCATAAAAGTTATGATAAGCATTCCACCAAGAAGAAGAATAGTTGGCATCCAGTTCATAAAGCCGGCAAGCATTGAAGGTGGCTCGTAGTTATATTTTTTGAGCGTTCCGTTTTTGGTCTGCTCCAAAATAGTTTCGTTTAAATCTTCGTAGAATATATCAATATATCTAAGCTCTGCTTTTTTCAGACTTCCGTCCTGAAGCTTCATATGAAGAGTGCTATCCTTGAGAGAGAACTCCGCAACTTCACCATTATTAAATAACGTTACTACCTCCGAATATGGAACGTCCTTTGCGCTTTCGTTATTAAGCATAAAGGTCGCACCAACAACAAGAACAAGGAATATAGCAACGTATATTAAAATACCCCTGAGGTTTTCTTTCACTTATCTTTTCACTCCTTTAATTATATATCTCGGGTTTCAAAACTCCGATATAAGGCAAGTTTCTATATTTTTCATCAAAATCAAGTCCGTAGCCCACCACGAATTCATCGGGAATAACGAAGCCCTCGTAGGAAACGTCAACATGAACTTTTCTTCTATCCGGTTTTGAAAGAAGAGTGCATATTTTTATGCTTTTTGCTTTTCTTGCTTTCAAAATCTCCATAAGATGAGAAAGAGTCAGCCCTGAATCAAGAATATCTTCTACTATCAGAATATCATATCCCTCTATCTCAACGTCAATATCTTTTATAATCTTAACAACGCCTGAAGTTTTCGCACCGCTTCCGTAGCTGGAAACAGACATAAAATCTATCTGGCAGGGAACGGTTATAGCTCTCATTAAATCTGCCATAAATGCAACGCTTCCTTTAAGTATGGAAACGAGAAGCAGGTTTTTATCCTTATAATCCTCAGAAATCTTTTTGCCGATTTCTTTAACCTTTTTATCAAGTTCTTCCTCGGTAACTAATACTCTTTCGATATCGTTAATCATATTTTATTCCCCTTTTCTATTTCTATATACCCTATATTTTTAGAATCTTTATCCACCCTATATTCCTTTGAGACGCCAAATCCCTCCACGAAAACGACGCCCTTTTCGTCTGCTATCACGATGGCAGACTCTCTATCTTCGCGAGGGACTTTTTTATCGATAAAAAGCTTTTTCAAGCTTTTTTTCATAGACAAAGTAAAATAATCTCCCGCTTTTCTTTTGCGTGCTTTTAGCATACCACAAATTTTATCACAATCGTATAAATTTTTCGTTACAAAATTGTTAATATTTTCTACTTTAGTTATAGAAACGGTTTTTGAAACCTCTTCTATAAAAACCTTATGGGAAATTTCATAGCAAAAATCTGCTACGGCTTTTTTCTCTTCTTCAAAAAATTCTATAAAGTCATACCCTCTCACGCAACTGATTTTTTCGCTCAAATCAAGTTTCATGGAAGTCCGCCCGTTAAAAACCATTTCTCTTATAAGTTTTATATCGGTGAAATCGGGACTTTTATTAAAATTTTCTTTATAAAAAATAAGTATTACTCTATTTAATATGCTCAATGGCAGATTTTTTAAACCATCAATAGATAATTTTTTGCCATTTGCAATTTTTTTAAGCTCTTTTTTCGAAATTTCAGAAAGATACTCTTCATCTTCTTTAAGACTTTGAGAACATCTATAAATATTATTGATAAATCCCCCGTTTATTTCAGAAAGAAGAGGAAAAACGTTAAGCCGGATTTTGTTTCTCGTATAATCCGTTTCAAAATTGGTTTTATCGGTAACAAAAGTCTGCTCTTTTTCCAAAAGATATTTTAGTATCTCTTCTTTGGAAACGCATAAAAGAGGTCTTACTATATTATCTCTTTTGCAAGGAATTCCCGAAAGGCCGGAAAGTCCGCTTCCGCGAAGAAGATTAAATAAAACCGTTTCTGCGTTATCGTTTTTATTATGAGCAGTTGCGATTTTGGAGATGCCCTTTTCCTTTGAAACTTCATAGAAGAATTTATATCTCTCGTCTCTTGCGCATTCTTCGGTACCGAGATTTTTTTCTTTTGATATTTTTTCTATATCAACGCTTTTAACAAAAAGGGGAATATTATGGTCTTTGCAAAGTTTTCTCACGAAATTCTCGTCGTTAAGAGAATCTTCTCCCCGAAGATTATGATTAACGTGGGCTGCAAAAAGAGTGAGAGAAAGTTTTTCTCTCAAATAAAGCAACACAGAAATAAGGGCAACAGAATCGCTTCCTCCCGAAAGAGCAACCAAAACCGTATCCCCTTTTTCCAAAAGAGAATTTTCTGTTATGTAGTTGAAAACTTTTTCTTCCATAAAATTTTACCCATCGTATTTTTTCTCAATGGAAACAAATTTGGTAAACTGAGGTATCCATTGCAAATCGATATGACCTGTTGCGCCGTGTCTGTTTTTTGCAACGATACACTGAGCAACGTTGGTGTTTTCATCGGCTTTATCATCCTGATCAGCGTAATAGTCTCTCGATAAGAATAATACGCTATCTGCGTCCTGCTCGATAGAGCCCGACTCTCTAAGGTCAGAAAGTCTTGGTTTCTGATTTTCTCCTCTGCCCTCTATTCCTCTGGAAAGCTGGGAAAGAGTAATAACGGGCACGTTCAGATCCTTTGCGAGAATTTTAAGATTTCTCGTAATTTCCGAAACGGCCTGAACTCTGTTTTCAGTTCTTTTTCCCGGATTTATAAGCTGAAGATAGTCGATTATAACAAGGCCAAGATTATCAACCCTGCGAAGTTTTGCTTTCATTTCCGTTACGGTAATATTTGAATTATCGTCAACAAGTATGGGGAATTTTGATAAAACGCTGCAACCCTGAGCAAGTTTAATCCAGTCGTCATCATCAACGTCTCCCGAACGAAGCTTTGCACTATCAACAAGGGCTTCCGCAGAAAGCATACGAGTCGCAAGCTGCTGAGCACCCATTTCAAGGGAGAAGAAGCAAACCTTTTTCCCTGAATATTTTGCCACGTTTCTTGCAACGTTCAGAGCAAAAGCAGTTTTACCAACGCCGGGACGTGCCGCAAGAATAACAAGGTCGGAATTATTAAACCCACCCGTCAGATTATCAAGGTCCTGATAATGAGAAAGGATTTTAAGTGAGTCAACCTTTTCCTTATCGGTAAGAAGCTCTATATGGTCATAAGCATCAATAAGAAGTTCCGACAAAGTAGAAAAAGATTTTTTTGTTCTATCCTTCAGAATATCATAAATCTTCTGCTCTGCCATATCCATAATTTCAACGGCGCTTCCGTCCTCTGCATAGCAGGTGGCGGAAATTTCATCGCAGGCCTGAATAAGACTTCTTATATATGCTTTCTGAGCAACAATATTGGCATAGTAGGAAACGTTGCTCGTTATAGGAACTGAATCTGCAAGTTTTACGATATATTCTGCTTTTCCAACTTCTTCGTAAACGCCCTGGGTTTTAAGTTCTTCAATAAGAGTAACCGCATCAACGGGTTTCCCCTGGTTAAACATTGAAATCATTGCAGAATATATTTCTCTATGGCTTTTGAGATAAAACTGGTCGGGACGCAAAATTTCAAAAACGTCGCTTATGCATTCCCCGTCAAGAAGCATAGCCCCTAAAACAGACTGCTCTGCCTCATAGGAGAAAGGCACTCTTTTTGTTACTTCAATATCCATTTTATTATTCCTCTGTTACTTTTACTTTCAAAACTCCCGTAATATCCTTATATGGTTTAACGGTAATGTTATAAGTTCCAAAACTTTTTATATCCTCGTCGGAGCAAAGTTTCTTTTTGTCAAGTTTAATTCCGTGTTTTTTCTCAAGTTCTTTAACGATTTCCTTTGTGCTTATTGAACCGAAAATTTTTCCGGAGGTTCCACCCTTTGCAGTAAGTTCAAGAGTAATTCCGTTTATCTTTTCGCAAAGTTCTTTTGCCTCGGCAATCTGAACGTCAACCTTATGCTGCTGACTTGCTTTCTGGCCTTCCAGATGGTTCATATTTTCGTTATTTGCTTCAACTGCAAGTTTTCTCGGCAAAAGAAAATTTCTCGCATATCCGTCAGAGGCGTTAACTACGTCTCCCTTTTTTCCGTGACCTTTTACGTCCTGCAATAATATAACCTTCATTTTCAAAAACCTCCTTATTCGACTTCATCGATTGCTTTAATAAGCATATCCTTCGCCGTTTCCAAATCTATGTTTTCTATCTGAGCGGCAGCGGCAGTAAAATGCCCTCCGCCTGATAATTTTTCTGCTATAACCTGAACGTTTATTTCCCCTAAACTTCGGCAGGAAATATTTACTCCGTTATTACTCTTATAGAGAACGAAGGATGCCTTAATTCCGTCAATAGATAGTAATTCATCTGCTGATGCAGCGGCATTAATTCCTATATTCTCAAAATTTTCTCCATCAAAAAGGGAGATGGCGTATTCTTCTTTATAGATAAAAGAACCTGAAACAATGGAACTTCTTATTCTATAGTTATCAAGATCAATGGAGAAATAATCCTTTGCCTTAACCGTATCTCCGCCTTCGGTGCGAAGATATCCCGCCGCTTCGAAGGTTCTCGAACTTGTATTAAGCATAAAATCCTTAGTATCAAGCATAATTCCCGCAAGAAGAGCAGTTGCATCCTCTTTATTTATTATATCTTTTCCGTAAACGCTTAGAATTTCGCAAACCATCTCACTTGCAGAAGATGCAAAACTCTCATGGTAGGAAAGAAGACTTTTTTCGATATAATCTCCAAGACGTCTATGATGGTCAATAACCACGACTCTCTGGCAACTATCAAGAAGATCCCCACTTTCCACAAGTCGCGGACTATGGGTATCGCAAACGATAAGAAGAGTATTTTTCTCCACGTTTAAAATCGCCTGCTGCTCGTCACAGAAATAAGTTTCAAAACCACTTGCCATATATTCGTCTATCATTTTCTGGCAGGAGTTATTATTCTCATTTATGAGAACCTTGCAATCAACTCCCAAAGATAAAACGAATCTTGCCATACCGATTGAAGAAGCAAGAGCATCAACGTCGGCGTTTCTATGGCCCATTATAATAACGTTGGATGAAGCGTTTATAAGTTCAACAAGGGCGTTTGTTATCATTCTTGATTTTACTCGGCTACGGGAAACAACGCTCTGAGTTTTTCCACCATAGAACTCAAGTTTTTCGTCATTTTTCAAAACGGCCTGGTCACCACCACGACCAAGAGCCATATCAAGTCCCTGAACTGCATAGGCAGCGCTTTCTTTTATACCTTCGGCGCTATTTCCGATTCCAAAAGATAAGGTTATGGGAATTTTATTTCCTATTTCTATCTGACGGACCTTATCCAGAACGGAGAACTTATTTTTTATAAGTTCATCAAGACCTTTTTTATCAAAAAACATTATATATCTTTCGTTTGAGGTCTTATATACTGCACCGTTAATTGAACGGGCGCAGGAAACGAGTATATCATTTATCACGGATAAAATTCTGACCTTATCCGTTTCTTTTATTCCGTCGGTTGCATCCTCATAGTTATCAATAAGTATCTGACAAACGCAAGGAGCGGACTCGTTATATTTTCTTTCAATAGCTTTATAGTAGGTATCCTCTACCCAATATAAAGCAAACATATTTTCAAAATTATCCGTAACAACAAGACTCTGATATATAGTGAAGTTTCTCTCCCCGATAGTCCCCTCAAAAGTATCCTCATAATTCAGAATATCGTTATTGAATTCAGGAAGATGAGTTTTGATATCATCGCCAAAGGAAATTTCTTCATCGGAAAAAATATTGGAAAATTTATCATTATACCAAAGGATTTTTCCCTCTCTATCCAGAATGGTAACGGGAATAGTCAAATCGGCAAACATATTTTTCGCCATAAAATTAAGCTGGGAAGAAATCTTTCTAATAGAGATTTTTGAGCTTTCTCCCATAGCGCTCAGAATGAAAATATCAACGACAAAAAGCCCAACTGCACATGAAAGAGCAATAATTCCGAAAGCAGCGTTTTTATCTATGGTAAAAACAGCCAGAACGGCAGCAAGAATATATATCAAAAATCTTATATAATGATATTTAGTTGATTTCATAAAATCACCCGACTTTTTTTAATTGAAAGATAATTATAACATATTTTTTTATATTTTGCTATACGGATTTATTATAATAGCAAAAAAAGGTTCGGACTACCAATATCCGAACCTTTTTCAAATTCATAAAAATTACGCAAGAGTTTCAGTAACTTCTGCAACCTCTTCAGTAACTGTTTCTTCAACTGCTTCTTTCTTTTTAGCAGCGCGAACAACGTTAGCGCCTAGGCAATAGTATAGAAGGCAACCAAGAGCAGCACCAAAGATACAGATTATAATCCACCATGCTTTGTTCAAAGAACGAACACCGGTATTAGCAATATTGATTATTGACATAATTACCAAAGCAATATTCAACAAAACAACGAAGCCAAGTGAACAACCTATAATTATTCCGAATAGTTCTAATGTTATTTCCATTATTTATAAACCCCTTTCATACGAAAAAGTTAATATCAAATATATTTTATATTATATATAATCAAAAGTCAAGCCGTTTATGAATAATTTATTCCCGGCTGGGATTTTTCTCAACGGTAGGTTCCTCTTTTGTAACCTCGGGAGGTTTTGGGGTAACTACAGGAGGAACGGGAGTGGGCTTAACCGTCGGATTTTCCGGGGTGGGTTCAACGGGTCCCAGGTAAGCATCCTTATTATAAACTCCCTCGTGTTTTACAAGATCGCAGGTTGATTTAAGTTTATTATTCACTTTAAAGTATCCCGTTTCAACTTCCTTACAGTTAGCAGAGGGAAGTTTACCACTCTCAATACAGTAATCCTGAACAACTACGTTATCAGAAGACGGGAATGATCTGGCTCTTTTTCCTCTATGAACTTTATCCATAACCTGCTTCCATAGAATAGTCGCAGGGTTTCCGCCGATAATTTTGATGCTCTTCGGAGTATCAAATCCGAACCATACGCCGCCGCAGTAATAAGGAGTGAAACCTACGAACCATCTGTCTCTATCGTTTGAGGTTGTTCCCGTTTTTCCTGCTGATGGCTGATTTGAGATTCTTGCCGATGCGCCCTGATTATTTTTAACAACGTCCTCAAGAAGCTTCGTCATAATATAAGAAGTTTCCTGAGACATAGCAGGAGAACTCTGAACCTTTTTCTCCAAAACTACTCTGCCGTTATTATCAACGATTTTAGTATAGGTGAAAGGTTTATTATACGTTCCTCTATTTGCAATAGCGGAATAAGCGGCAGTAAGTTCCATAACCGTAACGCCGTCTGTTACGCCGCCAAGGGCAAGACCTGAAGCGTTTTTATCCGAGAACTGCTTGCCGTTTCTCGTTTCTTCTTCAACAAGAGACATAAGCCCAAGATTTTTCGTTGCAAACTGGAATGATTTTTCAACTCCAAGTTTTGTCATAAGAAGGCGGACAGGAACCGTATTTGCCGAAACTTCAAGAGCTTTTCTCACCGTCATCTGTCCCTGATAACCTTCGTAATAGTTTTTAGGCCAGTTATTACTTTCGTATGGTTTATCCTCAACGGGAGTCGCCATATTTATAACGTTAAATTCAATAGCAGGAGCATAAACAGCAAGGGGTTTCATAGTTGAACCCGGCTGACGATAGGTCTGGGTTGCCCTATTCAAAACTCGGGAGCCCGTTTTTTCTCCTCGGCCACCAACGATACCTAATACCGCGCCTGTTGAATGGTCCATAATTATCATAGACGCCTGAGGAGTTCCTTTTGCGCCAACTTTCGGGAAGGTGGACTCGTTAGTGAAAACGCTATCCATCGCCGCCTGAACGTCTTTATCCATAGTGGAATAAATTTTAAGTCCTCCTGAATAAAGAAGTTGAGTAGCGTAAGCTTTTGTATAACCCTTTTCGGCCTGAAGGTCTGCTATAACGTCCTCTATAATCTGGTCAACAAACCAGGACTGCGCCTTCGCCTGAACGGATATACTCTTATCAGAGAAGGAGAGCTCTTCGTTTTTTGCCTGCTCATATTCTTTTCGTGAAATTCTACCCTGGTCATACATTTCCCATAAAATAGTATCTCTACGTTTTTTATTATTCTCGGGGTTATTATATGGGTCATATTTAACGGGCCAGTTAGTAATTCCCGCCAAAGCTGCGCATTGGGATAAAGTCAACTCGCTTACGTCTTTGCCGAAATATTTATTCGCCGCAGTCTGAACGCCGTTCAAGCTTCTGCCGAAATAAATAGTGTTTATATAAACCTCTAAAATCTGCTTTTTGGAATAGATTTTTTCAAGGTTGAACGCCCTTAGAATTTCCTCGATTTTACGCTGAGGTTTAACGTCGTCGTCACCTGAAATATTCTTGATAAGCTGCTGCGTTATGGTTGATCCGCCATACATTTTCTTGGAAAAAGAAATAAAATTAAGTATAGCACCCATAGTTCTTCTGAAATCCACGCCCTTATGAGTGAAAAACCTCTTATCCTCAATAGCTATAAAAGCATCAATAAGATGCTCGGGAACATCCTCAATATCATCGGCTGCCCCAAGACCATCGACGGCGACCTGAAGAACGAGGACATCGAGTGCTCCTTCGGC
>JAFZHO010000081.1 GCA_017554835.1 Clostridia bacterium | reverse complement strand
TAATTCTTGCTTCTTCCGTTTATAAATGCTTTTGCGATATGTATATCGTAAAACTAATGTCGGAAAAAGGCGCCACTGCTGAGCAAATTTCAAGGAAAACAGGACTTATGCTATTTCTCTCTAAAAAATATATGCAAAATTGTCACGGTTTTTCTCTCAAAACCATAAGAAATATCTTAAAAATCTGCTCCGAAACAGAACGAACAAAGAAAAAAGGCAGAGGCGACGATAAGATAAAACTGGAAAAAATGATTGGCGAGATAATAATAGCAGAAAAAGAAGGTAAACTTTTATGATACGGCTCAAAGAGGCAATCATAGTTGAGGGAAAATACGATAAAATCTGCCTTTCCTCTTTTATAGATGCCCTTATTATAGAAACGGGCGGGTTTCGCATTTTTAAAGATAAAGAAAAAAGAGCCCTTATCCGCCACCTTGCAGAAAAAAACGGACTTATCATTATGACCGATAGCGATAGTGCCGGATTCGTTATACGAAATCATATAAAAAATATTGTTGGAAATCAGAATATAACTAACGTCTATATCCCCGAAATTCTCGGAAAAGAAAAAAGAAAAGCCACTCCATCAAAAGAGGGACTTTTGGGAGTGGAAGGGCTTGAAGAAGAAATTATTATTGAAGCTCTCAAAAAATTCAATGTTACAGGAGAAAAAACTCCCGAAAAAACAAATCCCGTAACAAAATCCGATTTATTCTCCCTTTCATTATCAGGAAACGCAAACAGTAACGAAAAAAGGCAGAAAATCTATAAAAAGCTTGGTATTCCCTCTTATCTTAGTGTAAATGCTTTTCTCGATATAATAAACTCAACAATGACAAAAGAAGAATTTATAAAATTAGCAAAAGATGGTCTTGCATAAGCAGGACCATCTTTTTATTTACTTGAATTTAAAGTCCTATTTTTCGGACAGGTCAACTGATACAATAATAAAAAAGGAGGTGATAATATGTTAGGTGCTATATGTGGTGATATATTGGGATCTACTTACGAATTTGAGGAAAAAAAATATTATGATTTAGATGCGATTAACCTTTGCCTCGAATCAGATGATTTTACGGATGACTCAGCATTAACCTTTGCCGTAGCTGACTGGTTATTAAACGATATAAATAAAAATTATCATAATGACGAAGAATTAAAACTTGCTCTTGGTAAGCAATTCCTGAAATATTCGAAACATACTTTTAAAGAAAACGAAGGCAAACTCGGCTTTGGCAGAAGTTATTTTCAATGGTGTGCAAAAGCAGATTTAATCCAGGAATTCAAACCCTATAATAGTTACGGAAACGGTTCCGGTATGAGAGTAAGCCCGGTTGGATGGTTTTTTGATACCATGGAAGAAACCCTACGTTTTGCGAAACTTTCGGCAGATGTGACCCATAATCACCCCGAAGGGCAAAAAGGTGCAATGTGCATAGCCGCGGCTATTTTCCTTGCGCGAAAAGGTAAAACGAAAAACGAAATCAAAGAATATCTGCTAAAAACATTCGAATATGATTTGCTTAATAAATCCGTTTCCGAACATAGAGATATATGTTCCTGGAGTGAAATTTGCCAGGATACTGTTCCCATGGCAGTGGTTGCATTTTTAGAAAGTGAAAACTACGAAACCGCAATAAAAAATGCTATTTCCTACGGTAGTGATTCTGATACTATTGCAGATATGGCAGGTGCAATTGCAGAAGCATATTACAAGGAAATACCAGGTTATATATATAATTTTTGTATATCAAGAATACCGTCAAATCAACAAAAACTGATAAAAGAATTCTATACCAATATAACTAAAAAGGATGTGTAAATATTTACACATCCTTTTTTACTACTTAGAAAAGATATAAATAAACAAATAAGGCAAAAGCCATATAAACTGGAACAAAAGAATATGAATAGGAGTTGCCGCCGTAACGCCGTTTGCAAAAACTACTGCCGCAAAAATCAAAAGAGAAATCACAAGGGTTATGGCTTTCATAAATACCCCAACGGACATTATAGTGTTTATTTTCGGAATTTTACAAACCGCAAAAGCGATTCCCTTATTGCCCGTTATAGAAACGATATCTGCCTTGACTCTGTCGCAAGGTTTTGTCATAGCTTCAAATTCAGGGATAAAGGTCTTATCAATTACGCATACCAAAGAC
>JAFZHO010000080.1 GCA_017554835.1 Clostridia bacterium | reverse complement strand
TTGCGGGGGTAGGTCCTATGTCAAGCTATGCAGATTATTCCAATCTTTCCAAACTCGTTTTATCCTTTGCGATGCTACTTGGCAGACTTGAGATTTATCCACTATTACTCATTCTTTCACCGAAATTATGGAGGGGTAAAAAATGAAAACTGCAGGAGTTATAACTTATCATGACTGCGTAAATTATGGTGCTTCTCTTCAAGCATACGCAACGCAAAAAAATCTTGAAAAACTTGGTATCGATTGTAAATTTATAGATTATATCGTGCCAACTGATTTGAATAGAACTAAACTTTTTCTTCCCCTTTCCTCACCAAGACCAATTAGGCAAACCATAAAAAATTTGATGTGTGGAAAAGATTTTTTTGAAAGAAATAAAAATTTCAAGGCATTTAATAAGAATTTTTTAAATATTTCCTCGCAAAGATATGACTTATCTACTATTTCCCAAATCGGAAATGAAAATTTCGATTTTTATATTACGGGAAGCGACCAGACTTTTGCACTAAATCTTGGCAACGATAAATCACATCGAAAATCCTTCTTTTTTCCTTTTGACCTCCCAGGCAGAAAAATTTCTTATTCTTCAAGTATGGGAGAAAATATTAAAAAACTTTCTCAAGAGGATGGAGAATGGATATCTAATCAGCTTTCAGATTACTATGCCCTTTCTGTTAGGGAAAAATCAACGGCAGATTATATAGAAAAAAATCTTGGGAAACGTCCTGAGGTGCTTTTCGACCCTACTCTTACGCTAACCAAAGAAGAATGGAGCAAAATAGAAGGAGAATGTCCTATCAAAGGAGATTATATATTCTTCTATTCAGTATTGCCTACTTCTTGGCCTGTTGAATATGTTAAAAAACTTTCAAAAGAAACAGGGCTTCCTGTTATTGCCTCTCATTTTATAAATACAAAAGAATTAGGATGTAACTTTAAAAGAGCGGCAAAATATGGTCCTGAAACTTTTTTATCTCTTATTCATAATGCAAAAATGGTTGTAACGTCCTCTTTTCACGGGACTGTTTTCTCTATGATTTACGAAAAACCCTTTGCTTCACTTATTCTTGGCGAAGGGAACAGAATAACCACTCTTTTGGAAAGTGCAAATATGAAAAATTTCGGTTTCAGAGAAAACGATGAAATAAAAATCTCTCAGCCGGATAAAGACTCTATTTCAAGTCTTCTTGAAAAAGCCCGTAGGACAAACGAAGATTATCTAAGATCTGTTCTTAAATAAAAAAAGCTTTCGGAATTTTCCGAAAGCTTTTATTTTTTTATAAGATTTTTTATATATCTTTTCAATCCGTTCATTTCCTCGCTTTTTCTGTATAGAGCATATACAATAACCGATGGCAATACCAAAGAAACAATGCTTCTTGCGGCGAAATCAATATAAATATTCGATATATTAACAAAGCTAAAGCCAATATAAATAATAGCGCAATTGAAAACAACAATTAAAAGATATTTCGCTTTTGTTAAAAGATATTTCCCGTATCCTTTTTTGAAAACGTAGTGATAAATAAGCCATGGGTCATACCATACATGAGTTGAAACTCTTGCAATAACAGTTGCAAGAAGAACCCCAAAAATCCCCCAAAGTTTTCCAAACCATATAGAAAGGATAACGTTAATAATCGTCATAAAAATAGGACGATATTTTCCTTTATGAAAAAGTCTGTTCGCGATTCTGAAGTTTTCGTAGGGTCTTGTCATTGTTAAGATATATGCGTCTAGGACAAGCATAGAAACAACCTCTATGCCAAGTATATATTCTTTCCCAAGCCAGATGTTTATAAATGGAGTTATGAGGTTAAAAGTAGCGCAACAAATAAAATTTCCTATAATAAAAGAAAGAAAACACATTCTATCAAAAACTACGTTCTGATGATGTTCATCGGCGCTAACAGCCAAATTCCCCACGCTGGCCCGCATTGACTCGAATATCTGGCCAAAAAGTCTATCAACGTTGGATGTTATAAGCTTATAGCAGGATAAAAGTCCTACGCTGACCGTTCCAAGCATGGCAGAAATAACTATACTATCTGCGCTAATCTGAATCGTTCCGCCAATTTTATATATAGAGACTGCAGCGACATCCTTTGTTATTTCTTTTCGTTCTTCTTTGGTCAGAGTTTCGTTATCCATTCCCTTCAAAAAGCAAAATCGTTTTTCCGCCACAAAGGAAACTGCAATATTTCTAAACAAAATGACTAACACGCTTATAACAAGATATAATACGTAGTTCTTCAAAAAAGCTATGGCAAAAACCTCTGCCCCTGTTCCAATAAGGGTAGAGATAATTCCTACGATGCTTATAATATTTTTCTCCTGATTTGCTTCGAGCAAAGTGGTTTTATATATGAAAAGATATGATGCCACCGTTTTCAAAACGAAGAGAATAAAAACAAGAGCTAAATTTTCTTTTATGTCGGGAGCGTCTTTAATAAGGACTCCCAAAAAAGGAAGGCATATAAGTCCACCGCCAAAAACAACAGCGGCAACAACACGATAAATCTTTTTATAATAATTAAGGAGTTTTATTATTCTTTTTTCGTCCCCTGTATGAAGTGGAGCATAAAGCGCATATGAAATCGCCATTCCGAATCCAAGTTCTGCCAAGGATAAAACCCCAAGAATATCAACAAATAAAGCCGACATTCCCGCATATTGGATTCCCATAAAGCGTATAAACGCCGTCTTAACAACAAAATTCGACCCAATGGTTATAAGCTGAAACAATATAGAAAATACTATATTCTTGGCAGATTTTTTTGTTCTTGATTCCACTTTGAATAAAACTCCTTTCCTTTTAATTTACTTTATAAAAAAACGAAATTAATACAGCCCCCAGTTTTTTTCTCAAATTGAAATTACTGCTGAATATGTATCTTAAGAGATTTTTTCTGATAAACCATATGTGATTTTTGATTTCTTCTTTGTTTTCATGCTCACAGTTTATCATAAAACGAACTATTGTTACTGTTTGCATAACTTTCAAGAGCAAAACACTCTGTTTTATCTTGCTATCAGCAGTATCATCATGAATTATATCCCATGTCCGTAAAATATTGTTCCACGTAGGGTCATATTTTTTCTGACTTTGCAGTCTTCTTATGGCACTATCTTCCCTTTGGGTATAACTATATAACTCTTTGGTTGAGGCAGCCGCCCTGCAATTATCCGGCCAGGCAGAAATATATTTATATATAAAGAGCACATCTTCTGCAAGATGCTGATTTTCGTCAAATAATATGTTTTTTTCCTTAATATACGAGGTTTTAAACATTTTTGCCCCAATATATCCTCGAATGCCTTTTTTTATATCAAACAAACTTAAAATCGTTTCTCTCTTATTTTTTGGTATTTTAAAAGCTTTCTTTTTAACGCCTTTAAATCTACAAACAGAAAGGCAAATCGATTCGTCATCTATAAGTTGCAAAAGCTGAGAAATATATTCTTTATCAACAACGTCATCTGAATCCACAAAGCATAGATAATCTCCGCTCATATTTCTTATACCGCAATTTCGGGCCGACGATACCCCGCCGTTCTCTTTTTGAATAACCTTAAATCGAGCATCCTTTTTTGCATATTCAAGAAGAATTTCGCCACTTTTATCAGTCGAACCATCGTCTATAAGAATGCATTCC
>JAFZHO010000079.1 GCA_017554835.1 Clostridia bacterium | reverse complement strand
ACCTTCCCTGCTATATTCTATTCAACAAACTCAATCATCTCCGCAGGGGTGGGATGCGCCGTTGCAATTATTATTGCCCTATTTGATAAAGGACTTTTTACCGTTGCAGTTTTTTCCTGCATATCAGTTTATATAACAGAGTTATTAATGAAATAAACGCCTCCCTTGTGTAAAGGGAGGTGGCAAAACGTAGTTTTGACGGAGGGATTGTTAAATGGATAGAAAACACAACAAAACTATTACTCATATAGCAAGGATTCTCCGAAAAAACATGACAAAAGAAGAACGACATCTGTGGTATGATTTTTTGCGCAAATACCCCATCAAATTCTCACGACAAAAAATCTTAGGTAAATATATAGTAGATTTTTACTGTGCCTCTGCAAATCTAATCGTTGAACTTGATGGTTCACAACACTATAAAGAAACAGGTATAAAAAACGACCTGGAACGAACTGATTATCTTGAAAAATATGGATTGAAAGTATTACGAATACAAAATAATCAGATTAATCAAAACTTTAAAGATGTTTGTTATTATATTGATAACGAGGTTAAACAATCCCTCAGTCAGCTTCGCTGACAGCTCCCTTTACACAAGGGAGCCATTTGTATACCGTTGCGGTTTTTTCCTGCATATCAGTTTATATAACAGAGTTATTAATGAAATTATTCTAATTAATATCATAAATATCATACCTTCCTAAATTAAAAATTTTTAGATTTTTTCTTTTTGCTTTTTTGACAAATGTGTATGTATTTGAAAAAGTATGATTCATATAACAAATCATATATTGAGACTTTTCTATCATATAGATATTTCTTTTATTTATTGCAAATCGAGGAGGCGTTGTTTCCAGAACACTTGGAAACAACGTCTTTTTTTCATCGTAATAAGGTTTATTTTTATTATTTAAATATGATAAAACTACAAAAATTTTAATATTATATATTTTTTCAAGTTTACACAACTCATTATAAACAAAATAATCAAATCTGCCGTTTGTGCCAACATAGAATGTTTGAACTTTTTCATATAAAATCAGATTTTCAATAGCATTATATATACTCTCTCTTATGTCTTCTGAGCAATCGTAATGTCCAATAAAAGTGCAAGAATACATATCATCACCTCTTTATCAAAAAAAAAGTTTAAGGCATTTTCCCTTAAAAGTCAATAAGGCATATTCCCTTAACGCATAATTATATAGAGGTGATGATGGTGTTTAAGAGAATAAGAGATATGAGAGAAGATAACGATATTACTCAAAAACAAATGGCAGAATATTTAAAAATTCATCAGACTACCTATTCTGACTACGAACTAGGTAACTTAAATATCCCTATTGATATTCTCATAAAACTTGCAAAATTTTATAAAACAAGTATAGATTATCTCGTTGGACTTACATATAACCCGAAACCATATAAATAAAACCCTACCAGTTTTGGTAGGGTTTTTTATTATACTATATCAATTTTATCAAGAATATTATTCATCTTTGCAATAAATATTCCGTAGTTTGTTATGGGAACGTTTTGTTTCTTTGCTTTTTCAATTCGGGATAGAATATGCTTTCTGTTAAACATACATCCCCCGCACTGAATAACTAAATCGTATCCCGTCAAATCCTCGGGAAAATCGTTTCCCGCTTTTATATCGATTGTGAGCTTTTCACCGAACCGTTTTTTTAGCATAGCGGGAATTTTTACTCTGCCTATATCCTCTTTAAGTGGCTTATGAGAACAGGATTCGGCGATAAGTATTTTTGAATTTTCTTTAAGGGTATCAACAAATTCTGCCCCTCTGACGTATTCTTTTGCATCTCCTTTATAAGAAGCAAACAAAACCGAAAAAGAGGTCAAACGGCTATTTTTTGGCTTATTTTTATAAACAAAATCAAAAACCTGAGAATCCGTTATTATCAAATCGGGTTCTTTTTTTAAACTATTAACGGCAACGTGGAACTTATCCGTAGTCGTTGAACAGACAACGCATTTATTATCTAATAAATCACGTATAGTCTGCACCTGAGGAAGAATAAGTCGCCCCTTCGGTGCCTGAATCTCCTGAGGCATAACGAGAAGAACTACGTCATCTTCTTTAACAAGATCTGCGGTAATTGATTCTTTTTCAAAATCGTCGGGAACGTTTTTTGCTATTTCATTTATTAAAGTCTGAATATTCCTTTTTTCTTTTCCGCTTATTAAAACGGGATATTTGCCGAATATTTCCTCAATTTTTTCAGCTGTTTTTTTATAATCGGGATTTTGGTCAATTTTATTAAGAACAAAAACCGTTGGAACATTATTCTCTTTTAAAAGCTCTGCCCATTTTTTCTCGTGGGAAATTTCATCCCCTGAAAAAACAAGAAGTGCCAAATCCGTTTTATCAATAACGCTTTTGGTTTTTTCTATTCTTTTTTCGCCCAGAACCCCATCGTCATCCATCCCCGCCGTATCAATAAAAACGCAAGGTCCGATTGGATGAAGCTCCATAGGTTTATAAACCGGGTCGGTAGTTGTTCCCGAAATTTTCGAAACCAAGGAGACCTCCTGCCCCGTTATCGCATTTAAAACGGTGGATTTTCCCGCGTTGGTTCTGCCGAAAATACCAATATGAAGTCTGTTTGCGTTAGGTGTTTTTTCCAAGGATGAGTCCTCCTTTTTTAGAATCTGAAATCACGCTTACCAAGATCGATTTCAGCAAGTCTTTCTGCTACGATATCTTTAATATCTTTATTGATAAGGTTATCCATCTCCTGCAATATGATTTTCTCACCGTTTTTCTTTGTTTCTTCGCTTGCATAGTCGTCAAGGTATTCTTTCAAGGTCATAATTGCATTTGGCTGACAGGACATTGATATATCTCCGCTTTTTGCAAAAGCCATAAATCTGTCACCCGTTCTTCCCTCTCTATAGCAAGCGGTGCAAAAGCTTGGAATATGGCCTAATTTCAAAAGCCAGTTAACAACCTCATCCAAGGTTCTGTTATCACTTATATCAAACTGAGCGGAGTTTTCCTCTTCCTCCTCTCCTTCTGCATAACCGCCAACGCTTGTTCTTGAAGCGCCACTAATCTGAGAAACGCCAAGTTCAAGAACTTCTTCCCTTGATTTTTTGGATTCACGGGTGGAAACGATTATTCCCGTATAAGGAACGGCAATTCTCAAAATTGCAACAATTTTCTTGAATACGTCATCAGTAACTGCATCGGGGAAATCCTTCAAGTCAATATCATCGGCAGGTCTGATTCTCGGAACGCTCAAAGTATGAGGTCCAACGCCAAAAACGTCTTCAAGATGCTTTGCGTGCATCAAAAGTCCGATAAAGTCATATTTATAGCCGTATAATCCGAATAAAACTCCCATTCCAACGTCATCAATTCCACCTTCCATGGCTCTATCCATTGCCTCGGTATGATAAGCATAGTTACTTTTTGGGCCTGTTGGATGGATTTTTTCATAAACTTCTTTGTTATAAGTCTCCTGGAACAGAATATAAGTTCCGATTCCTGCATCCTTTAATTTTTTATAGTTTTCAACTGTTGTTGCCGCAATATTTACGTTAACGCGTCTTATTGCGCCGTTTTTATGCTTTATGGCATAAATGGTTTTAATACTTTCAAGAACGTATTCAATAGGACAATTAACAGGGTCCTCACCCGTTTCAAGAGCAAGGCGCTTATGACCCATATCCTGAAGAGCGATAACCTCTTTTTCTATCTCTTGCTGAGAAAGTTTTTTTCTGCAGATATTTTTATTTGCAAAGTGGTAAGGGCAATAAGTGCAACCGTTTACGCAGTAGTTTGAAAGATATAACGGCGCAAACATAACGATTCTGTTGCCGTAGATTTTTTTCTTGATTCTTTTTGCAAGGTCAAAAATCATCCCGTTTACGTCTTCATAATCGCATTCAAGCAAAAGGGCTGCCTCTTCATAGGTAAGGCCTTTCATTTTTTCGGCTTTTGCCATTATACTGAGAATAAGCTCTTTATTCTCTTTATTATCACGGGCATAATCCATCGTTCTTCGGATTTCACCATCATCTATAAATTCTTCTGCTTTTTTTGATTTGCTGTTATACATAGTATCACTCCTTATCTTTAACTTTTGAATAAACAGCGCTAACGCTGATTCCATCTATCATTCCAAGTTTTCCCGAAAGGGAAGAAATTATCTCGTTTGGCGCATCTATAACGATGCTGATAATGGAAATATCCCTCTCCCTATGAGGAAGCCCCATTCTGCCAATAATATATTCTCCATATTGATGAAGCAAATCATTTATCTTATCGGTAACGGATTTATTCTCCACCAAAATACCAATTAAAGCAATTCTGTTTTTCATATTAAAACTCCTAAAAAAAAGTATCTCTGCAAAAGGATGCAGAGATACAGTAAATCAAAATAATATATCTGACGCCTTTACTGTCAGGAAAAAAATCCTTTCATCTCAGAACAATCCTTTTTTTAGAAAAAACATCTTTATTATCCGGCAAAGCCATCTAACTCAGATTAAAAATCAATATTACTATCCCTAAAAGAGATATAGTCCCCATCTGCAACTATAATATGATCAAATAACTTAACGTCCATAAAACTAAGAATATTGGAAAGCTCTTTGGTCGAATTTATATCGTTCATTGACGGAAGAGCAATTCCTCCCGGGTGATTATGAGCAACGACAATAGCTGACGCCTTATATTTCAGAACGCCGTCAATAATTTTGCGATAATCAATGGGAACGTTATTCATACTTCCCTCAGAAATAAACTCAGACCCCAAAAGATTTTTCTTCATATCAAGATATATAACAAACAGCTTCTCTTCAGAAATTCCAAGAAAATGCGGCAATATATAAGCGCCCAGATCCTCGGTAGTTATAAAAAGCTTGCATTTTGTTTTATCCTTGATATAAGCTCTTGATAACGATGGGATAAGTTTAATCAAAGTTGCAATATGATCTCCTACTCCCGGCACTTTTTTAAGTTGAGAATGAGAAGCATCAAAAACCGCAGATAAACTACCAAAAGTGTTTAGAAGATTATGAGCAATTTCGTTGGTATTCTTTTGGGCCACTCCGAAGAATAAAAGAAGTTCCAGAATATTATGATCCTCAAATTTATCCAGATCTTCTTCAAGAAAACGCTTTTTCAATCTCTGTCTATGCCCGTCGTGCATTTTATTTTATCTTTCTGCTACCGGGTTTAACAAGAGGAACGTCTTTTTTACAAATCGGACAATTATCTCTATCATAAGATTCAACTTCCATTGATAATACTGCGTTGAAAGGAACGCCAAAATCAATTTTGCCGCCTGTTCTATCAACGATACTACCAATCCCAACAACGTCTGCGCCCATACCTTTAACAAGCTCAAGAACTTCTTTGATTGAACCACCTGTTGTAACAACGTCTTCAACAAGAAGAACCTTCTGACCTTCTTTAATAGTGAATCCTCTTCTTAGCGTCATTTTGCCGTCTTCGCGCTCAGTGAAGAAGTTTTCGCAATTAAGATGTCTTGAAACTTCGTAAGCCATCTGAACTGCTCCCATAGCAGGGCCGATAACGATTTCGATACCTGCATCTTTATATTTATCTGCAAGTTCTTTGCAAAGTGGTTCAGCATATTTGGTATTTCTGAATATTTTTGCGCACTGAAGATATTTTGCACTATGTCTTCCTGAAGTCAAAAGAAAATGACCTTCCAAAAGCACTTCTGCTTCTTTCAAAATTGCAATTATTTCGTCTCTTGTCATAATAATTCTCCTTTATTTAATATCCTCCACCGATTTTATTACTCTGGTGATGGTATTTTGAATATTTTTTTGCTTTTATTATTCTCATATATTATAAAACAAATATATAAACATATCAACAACATTATAGAAATTGATTTAATAATTTTATATCCGGGAAAAGAAAATACTATCCCACCAAAAATAAGAATCAAAACAGGAACAACGTAAACGAGAAAAGCAAGCTTCATCACCTTTTTTGATGGGGCATAAATCTCAACCACGTCCCCCACCTTTGCGCCGATTTCGTTATATGCCGTAGCGCTGACGGGCGAAGTCTTGCACCCTGCGCAGTCCTCGCATTTTCCCGTGCAGGCAGATTCTTTGAATACTTCTATTGTTGCAATATTTTCCTTTATTTCTTTTATTTTTCCGTTTGCAGTCATATTATAAATCCTTATTTGAATATTTACTTATTATTTTTTCCGCAACTTTGATTCCATCAACTGCGGCACTAACGATTCCCCCGGCGTATCCCGCACCTTCTCCGCAAGGGTATAATCCGAGAGCATCATCGCTTTCCATATCTTCGTTTCTTAAAATCCGAACCGGCGCAGAGGTTCTTGTTTCCACCCCTGTTAAAACCCCGTCGGGATAACCGAAGCATTTCATTTTTCTTGAGAAATCCACTATCCCTTTTTTAAGCATTGAAGCTATGTCACTACTAAAAAAGTTATTAAAATCATAGAACTTTGTGTTTCCCGTATAGGTAGGTTTAACGGTGCCGAATTTGGAGGAACAAACCCCATTTAAAAAATCTCCCGTCAACTGACAAGGCGCGCTATAATCTCCCCCGCCTGCCTGAAATGCTTTTTTCTCAAGCATTCTCTGAAACTCAACCCCATCAAGAGGGTTTTTCCCAAAATCTGATGGGTCAACATTTGCAACTACGGCGCAGTTGGCGTTTTTTCCATCACGGGCAAAATTACTCATTCCGTTAACGACAACCGTATTTTCCTCAGAAGCGGCAGCAACAACCGTCCCCCCGGGACACATACAAAAAGTATAAACCCCTTTGCCATTTTCTCTATAAGAAAGTTGGTATTCCCCTTTGGGAAGGTTTATATTCCCTGCCATATCCCCGTAAAGTGATTTATCAACGTCCTCTTGCAAATGCTCAATTCTAAATCCAACTGAAAAGGTTTTTCCAATCATACTGATTTTTTTATCATAGAGATTTTTATAAATATCTCTTGCACTATGGCCTGTTGCAAGAATTAGAAGTTCCGTTTCAAAATCTCCTTTTGAAGTTTTTATTTTATTTATTTTTTTATCTTTTATATCAATATCAATAAGCTTTGTGTCAAATAAAAACTCGCCGCCCTTTGATATTATATAATTTCGCATATTGACAACAATCTCTTTAAGAAGGTCAGTTCCTATATGAGGTTTTGATTTATATAAAATCTCCTCGGGGCCTCCAAAAAAGTGAAAGGTTTCAATAACGTAGCTGCAAAGATGGTCTCCTATCCTCGTTGTAAGTTTCCCGTCGGAATAAGTTCCCGCACCGCCTTCACCAAACTGAACGTTGCTTTCGGGATTTAAAATTCCTTTTTGCCAGAAATTATTTACTGCTTCATCCCTTTCGGATACTTTCCCGCCTCTTTCGATAATGAGGGGTTTATATCCGTTTTTTGCAAGTTCATAGGCGCAAAATATCCCCGCAGGGCCAAATCCAACAACAACGGGTCTCACTTTAAGAGAAGCGTTGCCAAAAACCAATTTTCTTTTTTTATTCTCTGCAAGAACTATATCCTTGGAGGAATATTTTTTCAAAAATCCTTTTTCATCATCGAGAATAATACCTACGGAATAAACATAGCTAAAATTCTTGCCCCTTGCATCGAGAGATTTTTTCTTTATAAAGATTTTCTCAATTCCGCTATAATTATATTTTTTTCTGATATCAGATATAATCTCCCCATCAGTAATATGAATAGGTTTTTTTATATTATTTATTACTATCATATATTATTTCGCACTGACAATAACGCTATATTTTCCGCTTGTTCCAACGAGATAATCCTTTGGATATCTGAATGAAACTGCTACCTGGTTTTTGCCTTTTATAAGTTCCTCGCCTTTAAGGTCGCAAACGTCAGTTATCTCCCCGGCGGTTAATTTATTTATGAACTCGTTTGTTCCTCTAACAGTAACAGAAATGCTCTTTGTTTCTATAGCGCATTTTTGCCCCTTTGGCTCGTTTATAATCTCAAATCTATCAACGTCAAAGCTTTTTGTAACAACGTTTTTACTCTCGATTTTTATTGTTGCTTTCTGCACCTTCTCAACGTTGACAA
The DNA here is from genome assembly GCA_017554835.1 of Clostridia bacterium. GTDB lineage: Bacteria > Bacillota > Clostridia > Oscillospirales > RGIG7773 > RGIG7773. Next base: position 2,120 of record JAFZHO010000079.1, on the reverse strand, counting down.
GATCGTTATCAAGGGTAACGTTTCTTTCAAGGGTTGTTTCAGAAAGTTCTGCCATATCAATAACGTCAAGAGTAATCTGATTTAAGTTTGCAAGTTTTGACTCATCTCCCGCAACCTTTATTTCAGAAGGCGAAACGGTAACAATAGCAAAATTCGCATCGTTTCCTCCCGAACTATTAACGATATTAACAGAAAGGGGAACAACCTTATATTTATAAACAGGGATTTTAACGTCAACCTTATCGTTATCAACTGTAATAACAGGGTCGGTTATCTCCTCGTCGCTAACGGAAACGAAAGTATAGTTAGCGCTTGTTGAAATTGTTTCTTTTCTATTGGAGATATCAATAGTGCATTTTGCAGACAAAATTTTATTAAGGGTTTTTGCAGGGCCTGTTATATTAATATATAAGGGGGAAACAGTTATTTCCTCATTACTTATAAAAAAGTCGTCTCCCAAAGTGCCCGTAGTCATAACCTTAACGGGAATCTGCTGAGTAAGTTTTTTATCAAATTCCACGTTTATTTTAGGTCTTGCACCTGATAGTTCCACGTCTCTTATGGGGAACTCAATATTAACGGGAACAGCATAAACGCCTTCTTTATTTATAGCGCTATAATCCGCAACGGCTTTAATCTCTGATTTTCTCGTAGAAAGTTCCATAAGATCATTTCTTTTTCCCGTTACGGTAATATTCACCGAATATTTTTTATTGGTTGTAAGCATAAGTCCCTCACTCTCAGGAATGGTATCGTCAATAGCAGTATCAACGACGATAGCAGAAAAAACCTGAGAAATTTCAGAGTTCTGAGTAGAGGTGACAAAAAGCCATAATCCAAAAGCTATAACCACGGAAGTAATAAACATAAAAGTTCTGCTTCTCGTGAATTTTTTAAGTGAGGCTAAAAATCTTTTCATTTTTCTTTCACACCCCATCTGATTTTTTTCTTTTTGGTTTTATCCTCTTCTTCTATTTGAGGAATCAGATATTTAGGCAACGCAAGTTCCAAAGATTCGATGGTGAGGTTTCTCTTGAGAACACCATCAATAGCAAGAGAAATTTTACCCGTTTCCTCAGAAACGATAATAACGATACTATCAGAAATCTCAGAAACTCCAAGACCTGCTCTATGCCTTGTTCCAAGAGTAATATTTATACTCTGGTTATCGGATAAAGGCAAAAAGCATCCCGCCGCATATACTCTATTATCTCTGATTATCATAGCTCCGTCGTGAAGAGGAGATTTTGGGAAAAATATATTGCAAATCATCTGCATAGACGACTCACCATCAATAATGGTTCCGGTTTTGATAATGTCGCCAAGTTTTGTCTCCCTTTCAAAAACTATAAGAGCGCCGGTTTTTGTCTCAGAAAAATATCTGCAGCTTTCAATAACGGCGGTAATAGTATCAGAGGATTTTTGGCCATCTTCCTCTCCCGAAAACTTAAAAATATTGAATTTTCCAAGTTTTGCGCGACCAACTTTATCGAGAGTTCTTCTAAGTTCCGGTTGAAAAACAACAAGCACCACGAAAAATCCATATTGAATGGCATATTTCAGAATATAATTCAGAGTTTCCAGTTGCATAAAGTCCGAAATCCATAAAAGAATTATAAAAAACAAAATTCCTTTAATAAGCTGCTGGGCTCTTGTCTCCCTTATAATAGTCGTTAGCTTATATATAAGGTATGCCACTATGGCGATATCAAGCATATCTTTTATGTGGATTGTATCAAGAAAAGCAATTATATACTGCCATATCGAAGTTATAATCTCCATACTTCTCCCCCGTTCTTATTTTATAGTATTATTTTATCATATTTTTTATTATAATTCAAACTCCTCAGAAAGAATAAGCCATATATCAGACGCCTCGTTAAGTTTTTCCTTATACTCCTCCAAAAGAAGACAATATTCCGCCATTTTTTCATAATCAGAATAGACCTCTTTTTGCTCCATAAGAGAAGAGATTTCCTCTATTTTTTCTTCGTAAAAAGCGATGTCCTGTTCCGCTTTTTTAAACTCTGAAAGTTTTTTAGCTTTTTCTTTTCTTCCCTCTTTTCCCTTCTTAACGCTTTTACGCCCCCCGGTTTTTCCGTCTTGCCACGCATTTTTTT
>JAFZHO010000078.1 GCA_017554835.1 Clostridia bacterium | reverse complement strand
TGGTTCTCTGAAGATTTCGTGATTATATTTTGGAAGACGATTACGAAATGTTTTACGTAATTAATGAAAAAAGGTCTATGTCCTGCGATTTTGAGGAGAATTTAAATCTTCTTGGGGCAATCGAGAACGTAACCGGACTTGAGGTTTCCCGAATAATAAATAATACCCATCTTTGCTCCGAAACTACGGAAAAAATCATTCTTGATTCTATGGATTTCACCAAAAAGTTCTGCGAAATTTCAAAAAAAGAATATGGATTTTCCTGCATAGAAGAAAAATTCTATAATAACTTAGTAAATGAAATTGATAAGCCATATAAAGTAAAAATATATAATAAATTAGATGAATTAATATAAGGACGGTGTTGAAGAATGGCAAAATTAACAATCAGAAAAGAAAGATGCAAAAGCTGCGGTCTTTGTATTGGCGTTTGTCCTAAAAAGATTTTGGCTCTTGATGAAAACATTCTTAACGAAAAAGGATTTCATCCTGTTATGATTACCGACGAGGAAAGCTGTATCGGATGCGCTATGTGTGCGACTATGTGTCCTGACGTTGTAATCAAGGTAGAAAAATAAGGAGGAAGCATTAATGGAAAAAGTTTTAATGAAAGGGAACGAAGCCCTTGCAGAAGCTGCAATCCGTTCCGGATGTAAGCATTTCTTCGGATATCCCATAACTCCTCAGACGGAGATTTCAGCATATATGGCAAATAAAATGCCCAAAATTGACGGCGTTTTCTTGCAGGCAGAAAGTGAAGTTGCCGCTATAAATATGGTGCTTGGCGCTGCGAGTGCCGGCGTTCGTGCTATGACTTCATCTTCTTCTCCCGGAATCTCTTTGAAGCAGGAGGGCATCTCATATATTATTGGTAGCGATATTCCCTGCGTTATTATAAACGTTCAGAGAGGCGGCCCCGGTCTTGGTGGTATTCAGACATCTCAGGCAGATTATAATCAGGCAACAAAAGCTCCCGGTCACGGCGATGCTCACGTTATTGCGCTTGCGCCTGCAACCGTTCAGGAAATGGTTGAACTTGCAAGTGAGGCATTTGACCTTGCAGATATTTATAGAATGCCTTGTATGATTCTTGCTGACGGTGCTTTGGGTCAGATGATGGAGCCGGTTTCTTTTGACGGAATGAAAAAAAGAGAAACTCCGGAAAAAACCTGGGCAACAAACGGCCACGGAAATAAAAGAGAACATAATATTACTAACTCTCTATTCCTGAAACCCGAAGTTCTTGAAAAAACCGTTATGGAAAGATTCGAAAGATATAAAGTAATCGAAGAGAACGAGGTTAAATACGAGAAATTTATGTGTGACGATGCGGATATAATCCTTGTTGCATACGGAATGACCTCAAGAATTGCAAAAAATGCAATTAAACAGGCGAGAGAAAAAGGCATCAAAGCAGGACTTCTTCGTCCTATCACTTTATGGCCTTTCCCAAATAAAGTTCTTAACGAGTTAGCTGATACTGCATCTCACTTCCTATGCGTTGAAATGAGCATGGGCCAGATAACAGATGACGTTAAACTTGCTATTGAGTGCAAAAAAACCGTTGATTTCTACGGAAGAACAGGCGGTATGATTCCATCACCTGCCGAAATTCTTGAAAAAATCGAAAAAATTGCAGGAGGTTTAAAATAATGGCAGTTGTATTTGAAAAACCCAATGCTTTAAAAGACGTTCCATTCCATTATTGTCCCGGTTGCACCCACGGAATTATTCATAGACTTGTTGCCGAGGTAATGGATGAACTTAATATTGAGGGAAATACCGTTGCAGTAGTTCCCGTTGGATGCTCCGTTATGGCTTATGATTATTTTGGATGCGATGCAATTCAGGCGCCTCACGGAAGAGCACCCGCAGTTGCAACAGGCGTTAAAAGAGCGTTGAAGGATAAAGTCGTTTTTACATATCAGGGTGACGGTGACCTTGCCGCTATCGGAACTTGCGAAACCGTTCACGTTGGAACAAGAGGCGAAAACATAACAGTTATTTTCGTTAATAACGCTATCTACGGAATGACGGGCGGTCA
>JAFZHO010000077.1 GCA_017554835.1 Clostridia bacterium | reverse complement strand
GTTGCAGATGCTTTTGGATTAACAACGATTTTTCCCTCGTTTTTAATCACTGCCTCAATATTATCGTTTTTCAAAACGGTGATATCTTCTTCATGCGTTATTTCCGGTCTATTTATATCTCGGCTTGCATCATCGAGGGCTTTATAAGTGGTATAGTATCTCTTTGCGTATCCTGCAAGGGCAAGAGAAATTTTACATCGTTTGAAATGATTTATTGCAAGGCCGTTCTGGTCGGTAAAATAATGAGCAATATCAAATACGATAATATTATTGGTGAATTTTGCACCGATTTCCATACTATCTACCGTATCGGGGTATCTTTTTGGCCATCCACCCGGCTCAAATACTTCGGCATCTATCCAGAATTCTACTCCCGCTTTTTCAACGCCTCGTTTCCATCCTTGAACGCAGGATTCATAGCTTTTATATACCGCTTCGGTAACTGCAAAGTTTTCGTTTCCGCTTGATGCTTCCTCTCTGCCGAGACAGTCCTGCGCTGCAACGATATCAACGATAGGTCTTTCTCCCGTTGCTTCGGGTTTAACAAGATTATATAAAAGATTTTCGGCGCCTACATCGTTGATTGATCGCCAGATTGCAGGAGAAATCATAATTTTTCTATCAGGGTCTTGTTTTCTTATTTGTCTTGTTATAGGAATATAAATGCTTCTATATAATTCTATTCCGCTATCAAGTCTCATCCAGGAATCGCAGGTTTCGTCAGTATAATAATATCCTGCAAAAGACTTAAAATGCGAATAATTATCATAAATATCCTGAGCAAGTAAAACTCCATCGGCGGCAACCTGCGCAGTATGCTTGAATCCACCTGCTTCCATAATAGAATCATAACTGCCTACCGTGCTGATTGAGCCAAGAAATACCTTCATTCCAAGTTTTTCTGCCGCTTTTAAAATCGCAGTAAATGGATCCTCGCAGCCGTAACCGTAAGCTTTTGTATATCCTTTTTCAAAAAGACGGGGAGCGTTGCAGGCAGAAACTTTTGATCCAAAATCAGCGCCGTGCTGCATAACGACGTATTCCATTCCAAGATCTTTCATGCCTTTTAGCTGAATATACCACATATACTCAGTATTTTTTACGTTACCGGTTTCGTAGTTGCTTTTCGGTCTTGAAAGCTGGATAAATCCGCCTCTGTAAAGAGGTAAATGAGGTTGGCCCGAATATATGCCAATCTCCGTAATTCGAGCAGATTTTGATGCAGTCTCGATTACGAATTTGAATTTTTTAACTCCGTTCAGGTTAAGGTATTGCCTATAAATTCCCTTTTCGCCAACCAGATGCAAATCAATTTCCTCGGTTATCTCCTCGAAGGTCTGACCATTATAGGAAACGTAGGATTTTATCTCTTTTGGCAAATATCTGGTGGAATTTCTCTGAAAATCAACCATTATCTCTTCAATATAATTTTGCTTTTCAGAAAATTCAAGTATCACTTCATACTTTTTATTCTGAGTCAAATCGTTATAAGTTTTAATAAAATCTTTATCGTTAAGTTTTATATTTTCTGCTCCGTTAAGGGTGACTTTTCCAAGATGAGAAATATTCGTATCGATTTCAAGGTCGGTTTTTTCCTTATAACCGTAATCCATTTCCTCAATGGGTTTTTCACTACCAAAAACAGAAACTTCAGAGATTACCGCCGTTCCTCTCAAAAGGACTTTGATATATCTTGCTTTTACGGTATGGTTTCGCATTACTGCAAATTCGCTGAGAGTGGTGGTAGTTCCCCATCTGCCCATTTCGTAGCTCTGACCAAAATCCTCATAGGTTACCCCATCCAAAGAATATCTCGCCACTATATACGACGGCGCAACAAGAGCCAAAAGCTGAACCTCGCTCACGTTTTTTTCTTCGCCAAGGTCGATTATAACCTGGCTCACCTTGGATTTTGAAAGGTCATCCGTTGCCGTTGCGGTTTTTCCTGCAAATTTTGCTAACTCGTCAATCTTTGCAACGTAGCCATCCGTTAAAAGTTTTCCGTCATCAGTTCCGTAACCGTTAACTGCGTTTCCTCCCGTCCACTCATAAGTGGCATCTTTTGAAAGCAGGATTCTCTCATTTTCGTTAGGAACTCCCATTACGGAAAGCTCACAAAAAGAGATTTTTTTATTATCTTCTGTATAAACATACGCTTTTATACCCATTGCAATAATTTCTTCGGTGAACGTTACGGTAAATTTGGTGATTCCGTCCACGGTTTCCTTTGAAATTTTTTGCGCAGGATAAATGGTAAAGTTATAACCGTCGTTTGAGATCAGAATGTCAACACTTTTTGGCACGGTTGCTTCGTTTTCCGTATTGAAGGCAAGCTCCACTTTGGTTAACTTGCTTGGAAAACCAAAATCATTCTGCACGTAGAAGTTTGGAGTCTCCCCGCTTTCAAAAAGATAATAACTTTTTTCGGTTGTATAAGGTTGCGTCTGGTTTTGCACGTTATAGACCGCCGCAGTGGAATAATCCCCATCGGTCAGGGCTTTGCCCTCGTTATCTCCCGTTACGGCAAGGTAACTCGGATAGGACCAGGCATATTCCGTATTAAGATTCAGTCGCTCCTCTCCCTTGGCAAAAACAAAAAGCATGGTTCCTGCAAAGCAAGACGTAATCATAGCAACTGCTAAAATTAAGGATAAAATCTTCTTCATTAATTTTGTCCCCCTTTTAAAATATTAATGATTTTATTTTACCAAAAAACTTTTTCATTGTCATTATTTTTTTATAAATTGAAAAATTTATATTTTAGTGTTATTATATAGGTATAAAATTTGTTTGGAGGCAATTATGTATTCTCAGATAAAAAGCATCGCTCTCCGAGGTATCGAAGGCATAAAAATCAACTGCGAAATCGATATGGCAAACGGGCTTCCCTCTTTTGATATTGTGGGGCTTCCTGATGCTGCCATCAAAGAATCAAAAGAGAGAGTAAAATCTGCCATCAAAAACTGCAATTTTACCTTCCCTTTGAAGCATATCACCGTAAACCTTGCCCCCGCCGATATTAAAAAAGAAGGTTCGGTTTATGATCTGGCGATTTTTTTGGGAATTCTTTTATGCTCTGAGCAGTTTTCTCCAAAAATCGATATTACTGATACGGCCTTTATCGGCGAGTTATCTCTGAAAGGCGACGTTCGCAAAATCAACGGGGTTTTGCCTATGGTTTGCTGCGCAAGAGATAACGGCATCAAACGGATTTTTATCCCTTATGAAAACTATCTGGAAGCATCCTTCGTTGATAATATTGATATAATCCCCATTCGTCACGTTAACGAGGCCATGGGATTTTTGAACGAGACCTATGAAATCACTCTTCCCGCCTTAGAAAAAAGCGAGGAAGACGAGGTTTTTTCTCAGATACTTGATTTTTCTGATATTTGCGGCCAGGATGAAGCAAAACGAGCTATGGAAATTGCCGCCGCAGGAGGTCATAATATTCTTCTTATCGGAAGTCCCGGAAGCGGTAAAAGTATGCTTTCCAAACGGCTTGTTACCATTTTGCCCGATATGACCTACGAAGAACGTCTCGAATCCACCAAGATTTATTCCGTTGCAGGAGTTTTGCCCTCTGATGGAGTTATAAAAACCCGCCCGTTCCGAAGC
>JAFZHO010000076.1 GCA_017554835.1 Clostridia bacterium | reverse complement strand
TAATTTTATTACCGTTGCTCATTATTTTTACATCTCCTTTTCTTAAATTTTTCGGTGTATTAGTATTATTTTCGGAGATGTTTTTTTTATTATAGGGAATTTTTACTTTTGTTTCTTAAAATTTGTTTTTAATATTTTTAACCATTTTCGGCTTTTTTAATATAATATCATTAGAGCAATATAGTGCTCTATGAGAAAACGTGAGGTGATGAATAATTGAATAATGACAGTATTCTAAAAGCAGAAAATTTAATGATAAAATACCAGTCCGCAAACGGTGAAACCCTTGCGGTTGAAGATATAAGTTTCTCCGTCAGAAAAGGCGAATTCATAAGCATAGTCGGTCCTTCAGGATGCGGTAAATCCACTATTTTATCTGCTTTATCAGGACTTCTACGGCCAAGTTCAGGCAGTATATATATAAACTCAGAAAAAATAAGTACCACAAGCCAAAAAATCGGTTATATGCTTCAAAACGATAATCTTCTTCCCTGGCGAAGTATAAAAAGTAACGTAAATTTCGGGCTTGAAATTCGAAACATAAAAGATAATTCAAACAAGGAATATGCAGATGAACTTCTGAAAAAATACGGACTTTACGAGTTTCGTGATAAATACCCTTCTCAGCTTTCCGGCGGGATGAAGCAACGCGTTGCACTTATCAGAACCCTTGCTATAAAGCCGGAAATTCTTCTTCTTGATGAAGCTTTTTCTGCCCTTGATTATCAGACTCGTCTTCTCGTTACGGATGACGTTTATAAAATACTGAAAAACGAAAATATGACAACCATCATGGTTTCTCACGATATTCCCGAAAGTATCAGTATGTCCGACAGAATAATCGTTCTGACGGAGCGTCCTGCCAAAATCAAGAATATATTCACCGTTAATTTTGATATCGATGATGAAACGCCCATGAAACGCCGAAATCATCCCAAGTTCAGTGAATATTTCAACAAAATATGGAAAGAGCTTGATGTTCATGATTGAAATAAATGTTTCTAAAGAACGGCGCCTTTATCTCAAAAGGCGCAAAAGACGAAAGATTGCTATTTTGATTTGTCAGATATCTATACTGGTTGGATTTTTTCTTTTATGGGAAGTTTCCACCCGTTTTGGACTTATAGATGGTTTTATAATGAGCAGTCCTTCAAGAATATTAAAAACTTTTATAAACGTTTCTCAGAATAATATTTTTATGCATATTGGCGTAACCTGCTATGAAACTGTTGTGGGCTTTATTCTGGGCGTTTTTCTTGGAAGTATTATTGCAATTTTACTCTGGTGGTCTCCTTTTTTTGCAAAGGTTTCGGAACCATTTCTCGTTATTCTGAATAGTCTCCCAAAAATTGCACTGGGTCCCGTTATTATCATTTTAGTAGGTGCAGGAACAAACGCCATTATTTTTATGGCGCTTGCAATCTCCCTTATCGTTACCGTTCTTGAAATGCTTAACGGATTTTTAAATACCAATTCCGAGCGACTAAAAATGGCAAAAACCTTCGGAGCAAATAAATTACAGCTTTTTACGAAAATCGTTTTCCCCTCTAATTTATCAACATTATTCAATTCCCTTAAAATAAATATCGGTTTATCCCTTGTGGGCGTAATTGCGGGAGAATTTCTCGTTTCAAAGGCAGGGCTTGGATACCTTATCGTTTACGGCGGGCAGGTTTTTAAGATGGACCTTGTTCTTTCCAGCGTTCTTATTTTGTCCGTTGTTGCGGCTTTGATGTATGAAACCGTTGTTTTAAGTGAACGAATAACCAATAAATTTTTTGGCCACAACGGCTAAACGAAAGGAGTTTTTCAATGAAGTTTTTTAAAAGAATTCTTTGTCTGACATTATCGGTAATAATGATATCGACAATGTTTGTGGGCTGCAAAAAAGATGATGAAAAAGTTAAACTACGTCTTAGCGAGGTTACTCACTCAGTTTTCTACGCCCCTCAATACGTTGCAATTAACAAGGGCTTTTTTGAGGAGGAAGGCATAGAAATAGAGCTTTCCGTGGGCGAAGGTGCCGATAAAGTTATGGCTGCGGTTTTATCCGGCTCTATTGATATTGGTCTTGCAGGTCCTGAAGCTTGTATCTACGTTTATAATGAGGGAAAAGAAAACTATCCCAGAGTTTTCGGTCAGTTAACTCAAAAAGACGGCTCATTTTTAATGGGAAGAGAAAAGGTAGAGAATTTTGACTGGAATTCCCTTAAAGGCACTACCCTTCTCCCCGGCAGAAAAGGCGGCGTTCCCTATATGACGCTGGAATACGTTGTTAAGTCCAAAGGACTTGTTCCCGGGAAAGACGTTATTTTTGACGACAGTATTCAGTTTGCGCTTATGGCAGGTGCGTTCACAAGTGGCACAGGCGACTTTGTAACCTTATTTGAGCCAACTGCCTCAATGCTTGAAAAAGAAGGCAAGGGTTACATACTTGCTTCTGTTGGAGAGGAAGCGGGCGAAATACCCTTTACTGCATATTTTGCAAGTCAGGATTATATGAAAAAAAATCCCGAAATAATAAAAAAATTCTTAAGAGCAATATATAAAGGACAAAAATGGGTTATGGAGAATTCTCCCGAAGAGGTTGCAAAAGCCATGGAGCCATCATTCCCCGATACTGATTTGGATATATTGACAACCGTCGTTGAAAGATATAAGGAAATCGATGCCTGGTCGAAAACCCCCGTAATGAAAAAAGAAGCTTTTGAAAAGCTTCAGGAGGTAATTACTATGGCAGGAGAACTTGATAAAAAAGCTGTTTTTGAAGACGTTGTTGATAATTCCTTCGCAGAAGAAATAATTAAGTAGTAAAAAAGCCACTCGAAAAACGAGTGGCTTTTCTCTATTTAGTTATTTTAGTTGGTTTATAGGTAGACCATCTTGTTCCGTCAAGGTGAGCACCGTCAAGGTTATTTCCAAAAATATAAATATCTCCATTCTCGGTTTTGCATATTCCGTTAACGTAGTTATTTTTTACTTCTATAACCTTTCCCGGAATATCTATTTTCACCGGAGTGCGTAAATATTCACTGTCTTTATATTCAAACAAGAACTCATCTGTGGTTAATTCCTCCGTATAAAGAACTCCTCCGCCGGTATAACCTATTCCGTATAATGCTCCCTTATTATCAATAAAGAACGCCGTCACCTGGTCTATAAACATATCCTT
>JAFZHO010000075.1 GCA_017554835.1 Clostridia bacterium | reverse complement strand
CTTGTTACACTGTTTGGTATGGTTATGCTGGTAAGACTATCGCAATATCTGAAAGCCCACTCGTCAATACTTGTCACACTATTTGGAATGGTTATGGTGGCAAGGTTTGAACAATATTCAAATGCATACTCACCAACACTTGTAACGGTATCAGGAATAACATATGAAGTTGCAGATTTACCACCAGGGTAGCATATGAGTTCTGTTTTATCTTTGATAAATAAAACTCCATTTAGTGATGAATAATAATTATTTTTACTACTTACGATAATATCGGTAAGGTTTGAACATTTGGAAAATGTCCAAGTTCCGATACTTGTAACATTATAAGGTATAGTTATGCTTTTAAGACTTGAACAACCACGAAAAGCGTGATTTTCAATGCTTATAACGCTATCGGGGATGGTTATGCTGGTAAGACTTGAACAATCATTAAAAGCCACTTGCCCGATATTTGTAACTCCATCGTTAATAATAACTTTTGTTACACTCTTCCCCCAAGGGGCAGGATTTGGGACAGTATAATCTCCCATCTCGCCGTTGCCGCTTATGGTGAGAACTGTTCCGTCAAGGGTCCAGGTGCAGTCGCCTGTTGTTCCTGGTGTTTGCGTTCCGGCGGAGACTTTTAAAATTCCTGCAGGCATAAGGGAAATAACCATGCAGATAACTAAAATAAAGCTTATAATTTTCTTGGTTTTCATATCGTTGCCTCGTTTCCTGTTTTTATGAATAAAATTATACTCCTTATTTTTATCATTTGCAATAAAACAGTACTTTTTTATGGGATTTTGATGGTTATATTTTCGTTGAGGATTGTTATGGAGAGGGCGGTTTTATGGTTTTCTACGGTGAAGAAGATATCGTCTTTATAGTTTCCTGTGAGGGATTTTATGCTTTTATCGGTTTTATAGAAAAGAGCGGCGGAAAGAAAAACAAAAAGGGGAATAAAGGTTATTAAAAAACCTTTATAAAAAGGGGTGGGCTTTGAAATTTTTCTTTCAGTTATTTTTATTTTATTAATACCGAAGATGCGGGGAATTTCTTTGAAAAATCCTTGTTTTTTTATTTTATACTTCATTTTTTACTCCATATTTTCTTTTATTACCTCCGAGATGCAAATTGCCGAAAGTTTTGCAGCTTTTACGGCTTCGTCGAGGGTGTTTGTATCTGAGCCCACTTCAAGAAGAAAGGAACCTTTCGTCGCGTGGGAGTTAAATCTCTGCGACCGAAGATTGAGAGGTCTTGCCAGAGTTGGAAACTTATCCTGCATTTTCTTCTGAATTTTCAATGTAAAAGAAAGGTTTTCCTTATAGTTATCGTTTTTCAGCATTTCGTTGGTTCCCGAAACTATCATAACCTGTGCCATTTTTTCGCCGTTAATAGTAGTAACGGGGCGGTATTTTGAATTATCCGAGGCGGTCATACTATCTCTATGAACGTCGATAACTGCTTTTATTGAAGGGTATTTTTCAAGGTAGTCTTTTATGGTTATTATTGACCTATCGTAGCTTCCCGGAAATTCGGGATAATCAAATACCTCCTTGGAGTGAAGAACGGTTATTCCATGATTTTTGAATTCTTCTGCCATCTCTTCTCCCACTTTTACGATATTTATATTCTGATCGTGGCTTCTTGTGCTCTGATTTTTTTCATAATAATTTTTACCATCGCCGTAGCATTCTGTGGTGTGGGTATGGATAATGAGAATTTGGGGCTCGTCAGTTTTTTTAAAGCCTGTAGTCATTTTTGATTTATATAGCTTTTCCACGTCTATTTTAATTTTCGTTGCATTTGAAATGAAAATATTATCATAGTTATCGTAGCTGTTTTTATTTTTAGGATTTATGGTAAGTTCTTTTATGGGAAACTGATTTTCCAACAGGGGAGTGGGCGATTCGATAATAGTTGATTCTTCTTTTGAAATATCAAAAAAATCTTCCTCGTAGCCCTCGTCATTACTGAACATATTAATAGCATCCAAAGGGTTTTTAACGGGTTCTTTTTTTATTTCGTATTTATAAAGAATTTTCGCTCCAAGGATAAAAACAAGAATCACTGCCGCTATTTTAAAAAATATCTTCCTCATTTATACACCTCCGTTAAATATTATTCCGAAGGCAATAAAAAAAGAATTAAGAAAGAAAACTTTCCATCTCCTCAAAGGAAAGACCTTTATGGAGAAAGCGGTTTATTGAATAGCCAAGTATTTTTGAAAGTTTTATAATCACTTCATCAATTTCGTTTATACTGATAAGAAAATTATTATCTTTTATGAGAGCGTTTTCTATTTTCTCGTGGTGGGAATGGATATTTTCATCATTTATAATGGATAAAATATCGTAGCATAAAGTGGCAAGATCGCAAACGGTGGGAACGCCTATTGATAAAACCTCTGTTCCAAGAGTGTTTTTTGAAATTTCCCTTCGTTTATTTCCCACGCCACCGCCTGGGCATAGCCCCGTATTTGACATCTGAATAGTATTTGTAAGCCGTTTTATTCCCCGTGAGGCAAGAGCATCAATAACTATAACAAGGTCGGGGTTTATATTCTCTACGGCGCTTTTTATGGATTCCTGAGATTCGATGCCCGTTTTTCCGAGAACGCCGGGTATAATTGCCGAAACGGTATTTAAAATTTCGTTTTTAAAATAATCGGGCAAGGCATCTTTTAAATGCCTTGTAACAAGAGTGAAATCCGTTGTCAGAGGTCCGAGAGAATCGGGGGTCATATCTCTGTTTCCAAGGCCGACAACGAGAATATTTTTAAAACTTTTATGGGGAAAAAGAGTTTCGAGTTGACGTTTTATAACCTCGGTTATAGTTTTTATATCGGGTATGTTGAGAACGTTTTTAAGGTCAATTGTTATATATCTTCCTATATCTTTTGAAAGCATCCGGGCGGCGTTTTCTGTCAGGATATCTATTTTCGTTATATTAAAGCCGTTATCGGAAAATTCCTCGCTCAAAACTCCATCAATATCCGATTTTTTTGATATAAATTCTTTTGATTCAACGGCAAGATCGGTTGCAATATTTTTCATAAATTAACTCCTATTTGGGTCTTTTTATGTATTTTTACCGATATTTGAGAATTTATATAAAAAATTATGTTAATAAAAAATAAAAAAGATACTTGCAATTAAGGTTTTGTTGTGGTATTATAAGTTGTAATAAATATGACTATATAAGGAGGTGCGGTAGATGCCTAATATTAAATCTGCTAAAAAACGTGTAAAAGTTAATCAGACAAAAGCTTTAAATAATCAGATGCAGAAATCTGCTCTTAAAACAGCTGTTAAAAAGTTTGAGACTAGTCTTGAAGGCGATAAAGCTCAGGCGCAGAACCTATATACAGAGGCAGTTAAAAAAGTTGATAAAGCTTGCGCAAAAGGTCTTATCCATAAAAATAAAGCTGCTCGCAAAAAATCTCAGCTTACTGCAAAACTAAACAGCATAGATGCTTAATTCAAAAATGACGCTTATTAAGGCGTCATTTTTTATATATATTTTAAAATAGGTTGAAATTATGGGCAAAATAGTATATAATTGAATGGTTATCATAAGTATTATTGTGATATAAAATAAGGCCATACTAGTTGGGACGGTAGCGGTGTCCTGAACTTGCAATCCGCTATAGCAAGGACGAATGCCTTTTTGAGAATTTGTATTGTCTGGCAGATTTCTATATAAAGCGTTGAGAAGCGGGTCTTGCGCAATGGGTTGCCTTGAACCATGTCAGGCGGGGAACCGAGCAGCATTAAGGGGAGTTATCCGTGTGCCGTGAGGGT
>JAFZHO010000074.1 GCA_017554835.1 Clostridia bacterium | reverse complement strand
TATGGGCTTAATTTATTTATATTGCTGTCCGATAAAAATCAAAAAGAGAAATAAAGACGTATTTGAATCAGAGTAATATGGCAAAAATCCCCGAAATAAAAAGGGTTACGGAGCTTATCCCCTCGCTAAAAAACTATTCTTTCTTTATAAGGCCCTTTGTTGGAAAAGATTTTTCCGTTTATGTCAACGTTATTAAAAAAACGTCAACCAAAGCTTATTGCGAAATTGAAAAAATGCAGGTGGATAGATTTTTCATAAGAAAAAATATGATAAAATCCTTTATTTCCTTTGCTGATTTTGAGATAAATCTTCCCTCTGACTGATAAAATTTTATTTTCAGGCAAAAATATATTAGAAAGGAATGATAATATGTTTATCCCAAAAAGAAAAGTTTTTTATTATATTGCATTTATTTTTCTGCTTATAGGTTCAATAATCGGGCTTATAATTTTTAATCAATTTGAGTATAACGGCTTTAATCAGACTTTATCCTATAATACTCAGAAAGCAATATCAGATTTTACCGAGCATATAAACCAGATAAATACCGCTTTTGAAAAAGGCAAATATACCAATTCCCCCTATCAGCAAATACTTTTATCAACAAGAATATGGAGCGAAACCTCTGCCGCAAAATCCGCCCTTGAAAGTCTTCCTCTCGACTATACCGAACTTGAAAATACCGAGAAATTTCTCACTCAGGCAGGAGATTTTTCTTATCTTCTGACTAAAAAGGCCGCAAAAGGCGAGGAAATCTCCGATTCTGAAATTCAGACCATGATGTCTTTTGCAAAGGGGGCGAGTTCAATTTGCGACAAGCTTAATACCATTTTTGATAAAATGGAAAACGGCATTCTAACAACCGAAATGATAGATAAAATGTTAAAGCAAAGCGCAGATAAAGAATCTCCATCCCTTTACGATAATCTTAAAGATACGGATAACGAGTTCAAGGAATTTCCCACTCTTATATACGATGGTCCCTTCTCCGACCATATAGGAAATACCTCCCCAAAACTTTCAGAAGGTCAGCTTAATATCTCCATGGAAGATGCAAAAAAAGTTTTTGCCGATGCTATAAAGGTTGATAAAGGCCGAATCACCTATGATCGGGAAACTGCAGGAAACGTTCCCTTATATAATTTCTCCTATGGGGATTATCAGGGCGGAATAACAAAAAAAGGCGGATTTCTTCTTTATCTTATAAACCAAAGGCAAGTAAGTGATAGTGTCCTTTCCTACGAGGATGCAATTTCAAAAGGGAAAGCGTTTCTTGAATCCCTCGGCTTTAAAAATATGAGAGAAAGTTATTATATAAACGATGGCGAAGTTCTCGTTATAAACTTTGCCTACGAAGAAAATGGCGCTATCTGCTACCCCGACCTTATAAAAGTGGGAGTTGCCCTTGATAATGGCGAAATCCTCTCTCTTGAAGCATCAAATTATATTATGAATCACGTGGAAAATCGTGATACCGCCATAAAGTTCTCAAAGGATGAGGCAAGAAAATCCCTCTCTTCTGATATCACGGTAGAGAACTATAAACTCTCTATAATTCCCACCGACGGGAACTACGAGGTTTTATGCCACGAGTTTTCGGGAAAAACCTCAGACGGACAAAAAGTTCTATGCTATATCAACGCAAAAACGGGAATTGAAGAAAAAATCCTTCTAATAGTTGAAACAGACAGAGGAGTTTTGACAAAATAATGAAAAAACTGACTATATTTTTTATCTTAACTTTAACAGTCTTTTATTTTTGTGGGTGCACTCCCACGGAAAAAAGCAACTATACAATGGTGCAGAATTTATCAAGCCATAATATGATAATTAAATAATATAAAAATCCAAAATATAAATTGCTTTTTTGCTAATTATAATATATAATAAGTAGGAAAGAAATTTTAATAAATATTTTGGAGGATAAATATTATGTTAGTATCTGCTAAAGAAATGCTTCAGAAAGCAAAAGCCGGCAAATATGCAGTTGGCCAGTTTAATATTAACAACCTTGAATGGACTAAAGCAATCCTACTTACCGCTCAGGAGAATAACTCCCCTGTTATTTTAGGTGTATCCGAGGGTGCAGGAAAATATATGTGCGGTTATAAAACCGTTGTTGGTATGGTTAACGGAATGCTTGAAGAACTTAAAATAACTGTTCCCGTTGCTCTTCATCTTGACCACGGAAGCTACGAGGGCGCTATGGCTTGTATCGAAGCAGGTTTTTCATCAGTTATGTTTGATGGTTCTCACTATTCTATCGAAGAAAATATCGCAAAAACAAAAGAATTAGTTGATTTAACAAGCAGCAAAGGTATCTCCCTTGAAGCAGAGGTTGGTGCAATCGGCGGCGAGGAAGACGGCGTTATCGGCGGCGGCGAAGTTGCAGACCCCAACGAATGCAAAATGATCGCTGATCTTGGCGTAACTATGCTTGCTGCAGGTATCGGTAATATCCACGGTAAATACCCTGAGAACTGGGCAGGTCTAAGTTTTGATACTCTTGACGATATTCAGAAACTTACTAAAGAAATGCCACTTGTTCTTCACGGTGGAACAGGTATCCCCGAGGATATGATTAAAAAAGCTATCTCTCTTGGCGTTTCAAAAATCAACGTTAATACTGAGTGTCAGCTTGCTTTTGCTGCTGAAACAAGAAAATATATCGAAGAAGGCAAAGACCTTCAGGGCAAAGGTTTTGACCCAAGAAAAATTCTTGCTCCAGGTTTCGAGGCAATTAAAGCTACCGTTAAAGAAAAAATGGAACTTTTCGGAAGCATAAACAAAGCATAATTTTTTAAAATCAAGATAAAATAAAGAGAGGAATATTTCCTCTCTTTATTTATAAGTCGGTGAAAAAATGAAAAATCAAAGAATAAAAATTCTCGATACCATAAGAGGAATCTCCATAATCGCAATGATAGTCCATCATATTATGTTTGACCTGGAATTTATGATGGGTGTTACTATTCCCCTTTTCCACGGCGTTCTGATGGATATTCTTCAGTTTATTTTTATATTTTTATTTATAGCGATTTCGGGAATTTGCTGCAACTTTTCAAAAAGCAATATAAAACGAGGACTTATGGTTTTTGCTTTTGGAATTATTATAACCCTTGTTACATATTTTTTCGACAGGGATTTAACCGTCCGATTCGGAATACTTCATTTTCTTGGTATTTCTATGATTTTATACGGTCTTTTTGAAAAGGTTATCTCAAAAATAAATTATAAAATCCAGCTTGTAATCTTCCCCATATTATATACTTTAAGCGATATAATCCTGAAAAAAATAAACCCTATCGGCATATGTTTTTTATTCCCTCTGGGATTTTATGATAAGTATTTTTCTTCGGGAGATTATTTTCCACTTCTTCCCTATATCTTTATGTTTTTCTTTGGTGGAGCAGTTGGCTATTTTATAAAAGAAAATAAATTCCCAAAATGGTTTTATAGTTTTGATATACCATTCTTCTCATTCGTGGGAAAATATACCCTCTGGGTTTATCTTATCCACCAACCAATTTTATACGGAATAATGTATGTTGTATCATTGATATAGCAAAAATATCCCTCCCCTTTATTCTAAGGGAGGGATATTTTTTATTAATTTATTTCATATCGATATCAAAGTGAAGTTCGTGGACTCTGTCCCAAGGCATTCTGAAGTTTGAGATTTCTACCTTTTTGCCTTTTATTACGCCACCGAATTCCTTATCAATAAGCTTTCTCACTTCTTCGCCCATAAATTCTGCGATTTCATCGTGAATATCAGAAACATAATAGGGAGATTTTTCGGGATAGCGTTTTACTACTTCGTCTGCGCCCATATAAAGAGCGTTTGCCTGGAATAGCCAGTCCTCAATAATCTTCATAGCGCAGAATTTTTCGCTTTCGAGACGGTTTCCGCCTTTGAAGGAAACGCTTTCATAATAAGCGTGGATAACTCCGTGAGCAAGACACATACCGTTTGTATTCTCCGAGGTATTCCATCCACCGTAGGAAGAAAGTTTATCAAGAAGTTTGATATTTGCCATATAAGCCATCATCTCGTTATCGGAGCCGTTACTCATAGCAACGTCGGATAATGCAACGGGTTTATTATATGCTTTTATATAATAATTGATA
>JAFZHO010000073.1 GCA_017554835.1 Clostridia bacterium | reverse complement strand
TATAAAAAGTAATATATTCTATATACTTTCCCGTATATTACAGCTATAATATAATATGAACTTGCAAGAAAGTCAAATTTCAAAGGAGAAAAGTTATGCTTAAAAGGTGTATTTCTAAGGATTGGTTACTCTACGCAGGCGGAAACCCTAAAAATATCGATCTACCTCACGATTATGCAATTTCAAAAAAGAGAAGACCTGATGTTCCGGGCGGAGCAAAGAACGGATTTTATCCTGACAGTCGAGAGATATATATTAAATATTTAAACCTTAAAAAAGACCGCCACTATTTTCTTGATATCGATGGCGCTTATATGTGCTCTGAGGTTATCTTAAACGAAAATTATATTGCAAAGCATCCACACGGTTATACACCGTTCCTTATCGAGCTTACTCCTTATATAATAGAGAACACAAATAAATTAAGGATTATAACCAATCCTCTTCCGAAGTCAACAAGGTGGTATTCGGGTAACGGAATTTATCGTGATGTCTTTTTATGGGATGGTGGCGATATCCGTATAGAGCCAAGAGACATTTTTGTTCATACCGAAAAAATTGAAGAAAATTATGCTTTTATCATTATCGATTATACCGTCACTACCGACCGTTCGTGTGCTATAGATACTGCTTTTAAGGTAATATCTCCAAAAGGAGATGTAGTGGTTTCGGCGACCGAGCAGCTTTTCGCTGAAGCCTGTGGAAAACACGCTAAAACCTTAAGGCTAAAAATCGAGAATGCACAGTTTTGGGATACCGAAAACCCCAATCTTTATACCCTTAAAACAGAGCTTTCTGAAAATGGTGAAATAGTTGACGAAAGCGAAACCACCTTTGGTATTCGCACAATATCGGCTGACCCCAAAAACGGACTTCTTCTCAACGGATACCCCCTTAAGCTTCGCGGAGGATGTATTCACCACGATCACGGTGTTTTGGGTGCGGCTGCCTTTCCCGCCGCAGAAGAAAGAAAAATTCGCCTTTTAAAAGAGGCGGGCTTTAATGCTGTCCGTACTGCACATAATCCGCCGTCGCTTGCCTTGCTCGAGAGCTGTGACAGGCTTGGAATTGTGGTTATGGACGAAGCCTTCGATGTTTGGAATAAAGCCAAATGCGAAAACGATTATCATTTGTTTTTCGAGGATTGGTGGGCAAGAGATATTTCATATATGGTGTTGCGCGATCGTAATCACCCCTGCGTTTTCAGTTATTCGATCGGAAATGAAATAGGGGAGATAGACGGCACTTCACGGGCGGGTGAGTGGGCTCGCAAACTTTCGGATGAGGTGCGAAAATATGATAATACTCGCTTTGTAACCTCGGGTATTCAAAAAAACTTTGCGAGACATGGGGCCGATCCATTCGACTGTGAGGAATATAAAGAGTATATGGCAAAAAAACATTCCCATCCCACAGTCGAAGAACTAAACGAGGCGAGTGACGATTACGACAAGACCCTTGATATAGTAGGACTCAACTACTATTATGAAAGTTATATGCTTTATAATAAAATGTATCCCGAACGTGTTATCTGGGGTTCTGAAACCCATTCGGTAACCTTTTACGATTCCTGGCAGCTTGTTAAAAACAACAATTATATTA
>JAFZHO010000072.1 GCA_017554835.1 Clostridia bacterium | reverse complement strand
GTTACGCAAGTGAATGTTCCCAAAGGAATTTTAACGTTAATGTTTTTAAGATTATTTTCTTTTGCACCTATAACCTCAATAAACTTTCCGTTACCTTCTCTTCGTTTTTTTGGAACTTCAATACGTTTTCGACCGCTGAGATATTCTCCGGTTATAGATTTTTCACTTTTAAGAATTTCATCATAAGTCCCCGTGAAAACAACCTCTCCACCATGAACACCTGCTCCCGGACCTATATCAACTATATAGTCGCATTGGTGCATAGTATCTTCATCATGCTCAACAACGATAAGAGTATTTCCTAAATCACGCAAGGATTTAAGCGCATCAAGTAATTTTTGATTATCCCTTTGATGAAGCCCTATACTTGGCTCATCAAGAATATATAAAACCCCCATCAAATGAGAACCTATCTGAGTTGCAAGTCTTATTCTCTGACTTTCTCCTCCCGAAAGGCTTCTCGCCTCTCTTGACAAAGTAAGATATTCAAGTCCAACATTCTTCAGGAAAGATAATCTTTCTACTATTTCTTTCAGAATAAGACGAGCAATTTTCATATCTTTCTCGGATAAAGAAATGTTTTTGAAAAAATCAAGACATTTAGATATGGACATTCTCGTAACTTCGGTAATACTTTTATCTGCAACAGTTACATTTCGGGCAATAGGATTAAGTCGTTCTCCGCCACAATCTTTGCAAGGAGAATCAGACATATAACTATCAAGCTCGTGTCTCATAAATTCGCTTTTTGTTTCAAGATATCTTCTTTCAAGATTATTAATAATGCCTTCAAATTCAGAAGAAATCTTCGTGCTTCTGCTATCGGTCTTTAAAGTGATGTCAAGTTTTTCACCTTTACTGCCGTAAAAAATTATATCAAGCGCTTTTTTTGAAAGCTTATTAACAGGAACATCAAGAGAAAATTTATATTTATCTGCTAATGCAGTCAGATAGGAATATGCAAAACTTCCCTCATCCATATAATACCATCCAGACGCTCTTATTGCCCCTTCTCTGATTGTAAGATCTTTATTGGGAACTATTTTATCTATATCTATTTTTTTAACTACGCCAAGACCAGAGCAGGATTTACAAGCTCCAAAAGGATTATTGAAAGAAAACATTCTCGGAGAAAGTTCTTCAACGCTTATTCCATGGTCAGCGCAGGCATAATTCTGAGAAAAAATCATATCTTCCCCATCTACCACGCTTATGATAACAAGTCCGTTTGCAATAGATAAAGCGGTTTCAACAGAGTCTGCAAGACGCTGTCTCATATCCTCTTTCATAACGAGACGGTCCACGATAATTTCAATAGAATGTTTATTGTTCTTTTCAAGTTTGATTTCTTCTGTTAAATCATATATTATGCCGTCAACTCTGACTCTTGCATAACCCGATTTAAGTGCATCTTTAAAGACTTTCTGATGCTCCCCTTTTTTCTCTCTGATTATAGGAGCCATTACCATAAATTTTGTCCCTTCAGAAAGCTCCATAACCTTATCGATTATCTGGTCAACGGTCTGCTGCTTAATCTCCTTGCCGCAAACAGGACAATGAGGAACGCCCACCCTTGCATATAAAAGTCGCAAATAATCATATATCTCCGTAACAGTGCCAACCGTAGAATGAGGGTTTCTGTTTGTTGTCTTCTGGTCGATGGAAATAGATGGAGATAAACCTTCGATAGAATCCACATCAGGTTTTTCCATCTGCCCTAAAAACTGACGGGCATAAGAAGACAAAGACTCAACGTATCTTCTATGGCCCTCGGCATATATAGTATCAAAAGCCAAAGAAGATTTACCCGAGCCGGAAAGCCCCGTTATAACAATGAACTTATCTCTGGGCAAAGTAATATCAATATTCTTTAAATTATGTTCTCTTGCGCCTTTGATTACAATATTTTCACCCATTTATTTTTGCTCCTTAAGTTTTTTAATTCTGTCTCTGACTCTTGCCGCCGCCTCGAATTCAAGAAGTTTTGCATACTCTTTCATCTGATTTTCAAGAGAAAGAATAAGTTTTTCTTTATCGGATTTAGTAAGGCGACCTTTTTTCTTTGTTGTTCCCTCAGATTTAGAAATTTCAAGTATTTCGTGAACGTTCTTGACTATTGTTTTAGGGGTAATATTATTTTTAATATTATACTCATTCTGAATATTTCTTCTTCTGAACGTTTCAGAAATCGCTTTTTCCATTGATTTTGTAACGCTATCGCCATACAAAATAACTTTTCCGTTAGCGTTTCTCGCAGCACGACCAATAGTCTGAATAAGAGAAGTTTCCGACCTTAAAAATCCTTCCTTATCTGCATCAAGAACGGCAACTAGAGAAACCTCAGGCATATCAAGGCCTTCTCTTAAAAGGTTTATACCAACGAGAACGTCAAATTTGCCAAGTCGAAGATCTCTTATGATTTCCATACGTTCGATGGTATCTATTGAATGGTGTAAACATTTTACCTTTACACCGAATTTCTCTAAATATTTGGTCAGATCCTCTGCCATTTTTACTGTAAGCGCAGTAACAAGCACTCTTTCGTTTTTCTCTACCCTTATATTTATCTCGGAAAGCAAATCATCAATCTGCCCCTGAACGGGTTTTACCTCAACAAGAGGGTCTAAAAGCCCCGTAGGTCTTATAATCTGCTCAACAACCTGAGAAGATTTCTCAATTTCATATTCTGATGGGGTTGCGCTTATAAAAACAGTCTGATTTAATTTTTCAAGAAATTCTTCAAATTTCAGCGGTCTGTTATTATATGCAGAAGGCAATCTGAAGCCATATTCAATAAGGTTTTCCTTGCGGGAATGGTCCCCTGCATACATTGCTCTGACCTGAGGAATAGTTACGTGGGATTCATCTACTATCAAAAGAAAATCTTCAGGGAAATAATCAAGAAGTGTATAGGGCGGCTCGCCATTTTTACGTTCCGTTAAAATACTTGAATAGTTTTCAATTCCCGAACAAAAACCGATTTCCTTCATCATTTCCATATCGTGAAGAGTTCTCTGTTTTAATCTCTGGGCTTCAACAAGTTTTCCCTCGTTTTCGAATTCTTTTACCCTTTCATCAAGTTCTTCTTTAATCTGAATAAGAGCTTTTTCCATTCTTTCCTTGGAGGTAACGTAATGAGACGCAGGATAAATCGCAACGTGGCTTAAATCAGTTTTTATTTCTCCGGTTAAAGTATTTATCTCGGAGATTCTATCTATTTCATCGCCGAAAAATTCGATTCTATAAGCGTTTTCGTTGGAATAACTTGGGAAAATCTCAACAACGTCTCCCCTGACTCTGAATTTATTTCTTATAAAGTTAATATCGTTTCTTTCATACTGAATATCAACAAGTTTTTTCAATACTTCTTCACGGCTTTTTGTCATCCCTTTTCTAAGAGATAAAACCATTGTTTTATAATCAATGGGGTCTCCCAAGCTATATATACAGGAAACAGAAGAAACGATTATAACGTCACGTCTTTCAAATAAAGAAGATGTTGCAGAGTGTCTTAGTTTATCTATTTCATCGTTAATTGAACTATCTTTTTTGATATAAGTGTCACTGCCGGGGATATATGCCTCGGGCTGATAATAATCATAGTAGGATACAAAATATTCAACTGCATTTTCGGGGAATAGTTCTTTCAACTCGCTGCAAAGCTGAGCAGCAAGGGTTTTATTATGAGCAAGAATAAGGGTGGGACGATTAACTTTTTCAATAACGTTGGCGATAGTAAAGGTTTTACCCGAACCTGTAACACCTAAAAGTGTCTGAAATTCATCTCCTTTGATAAGCCCTTTAGATAATTTTTCTATCGCCTGGG
>JAFZHO010000071.1 GCA_017554835.1 Clostridia bacterium | reverse complement strand
GGGTTTACGGACTTCTGATAGTTATGTTTATAAGCAATTTTTTTACTGCGATTTTGTGTCTTCGTCGGCTTATCAGGGTTTCGGGAATTGAAATTTCTTATTTAAGATATATAATAAAGCCCTTTTTATGCTCTATTTGTTCCATTGGGGTTATAAAGCTTATGGAAAATAAATTGCCCACGATTTTTTATATAGGATTTGCGGCAATTTTTGGTGGGATTATTTATTTTATAATGCTTTTTGTTTTCGGATGTATGAAGAAAAATGATATTGATTATTTCAGAGGGATTTTAAAAAAGAAATAAAGTTTTCATAGTGTAACACTTTTTCTATTGACGGCATAGTATACATTGAATTACAAAAGAAGGAGGTTTCACTATGAATTGTGGTTTTGGTGGTAACTGGTTTATCATAATCGTTCTATTACTTCTTTGCTGCGGCGGCTGCGGAAATAACAGCTGTGGTTGCGGATGCTCAAATACTTTCTCAAACAACAATTGCGGTTGCTCTAACTCCTGCGGTTGTTAGTAATTAATCTACATTAAAAAAAGTCCCAACCTACAAAGGTTGGGACTTTTTATTATTTATCTTCGGGGCAGTGAAGTTTTATCGCATCTTCACGCATTTTATATTTTAGAATTTTTCCTGCCGCGTTCATTGGGAATTTTTTGACGAAGTCAACGTATCTTGGAACCTTATGCTTTGCCATATGAGAAAGAACGTAATCTTTCATTTCCTGCTCGGTCATAGTTTCGCCCTCTTTAAGAATAACGCAGGCAACGATTTCTTCGCCGTAGGTCTTATCGGGAAGCCCGATAACCTGAACGTCACTTACTTTTGGGTGGGTATAGATAAATTCTTCGATTTCTTTTGGATAGATATTTTCTCCACCACGGATAATCATATCCTTTAATCTTCCCGTGATGAGATAGTTGCCGTCAGGTCTTCTGCAGGCAAGGTCTCCCGTATGAAGCCAGCCGTCCTTATCGATGGCGCTTCTCGTTGCTTTTGGCATTTTATAATAACCCTTCATAATGTTATATCCACGGGCAACAAATTCGCCGTTAACTCCATCGGGACAGTCTTCTCCCGTTTCAGGGTTTATTATTTTGCATTCAACGTTTGCAAAAGCGCTTCCAACAGTTTCGGTTCGAACTTCGAGAGAATCATAATAGCTTGACATAGTGCACCCGGGAGCCGCCTCGGTCTGACCATAAACGGAAACGATTTCTTTCATATTCATAACTTCGGTGGCTTTTTTCATAAGTTCGGCAGGACAGTTAGCCCCCGCCATTATACCAACGCGAACAGAAGAAAAATCGGTTTTTTCAAAGTCGGCGTGGCCCATCATAGCAATAAACATAGTAGGAACGCCGTTAAAAGCGGTTATATGCTCATTATTTATGCAGGCAAGTGCGGGTTTTGGTGAGAAATAGGGCAGAGGATAAATAGTTGCACCGTGGGTCATGGATGCAGTCATTGAAAGCACCATACCAAAGCAGTGGAACATAGGCACCTGAATCATCATTCTATCCGCAGTGGAAAGGTCCATATGGTCGCCGATATATTTACCGTTATTGACTACGTTATGGTGAGTAAGCATAACTCCTTTTGGGAATCCCGTTGTTCCTGAAGTATACTGCATATTGCAAACGTCGTGAATATCAACGGCAGCAGCCATACGGTAAATCGTTTCTTTTGGAATTCTATCTGCACGGGCGATTGCTTCGTCCCAGGTTATGCAGCCATCTTTTTTAAAGCCAAGAGTAATAATATTTCTAAGGAAAGGCAAACGACGGCAATGAAGCGGGTCGCCTGATTTTGTTTCATTAATTTCGGGGCAAAGTTCTTCGATAATTTCGGCGTAGTTTGAGTCTCTGTAACTATCCACCATAATAAGAGTATGGGTATCAGACTGCCTTAAAAGATACTCTGCCTCGTGGATTTTATAGGCAGTATTCATGGTAACAAGAACTGCGCCAATTTTTGCAGTTGCCCAGAAAGCAATATACCACTGGGGAACGTTAGTTGCCCATACTGTTACGTGAGAGCCGGCTTTAACGCCCATGGAAACAAGACTTCTCGCAAAGGTATCAACGTCGTCTCTGAACTGACTATATGTTCTTGTGTAATCAAGAGTGGTATATTTAAAGGCATATTGGTCGGGAAACTGCGAAACCATATCATCAAGAACCTGAGAAAAGGTTTTATCGATAAGAACATCTTTTTTATAAAGATATTTGCCTGTTTTCGCTCTGTTTTCATATAAAACTCTTGAAGCGCGTTTAGTGCTTACGAAACGCTTCATAGTATTAACGAAATGAGAAAGGATAATATCTATATCGGGGATTTCTTTTAGCCATTTTGGGTCCCATTCAAGAGAGATAAATCCATCATAGTTAACGGAACGAAGGCAGATTATCATATCATCAAGGGGAAGTTCTCCCTCGCAAAGAAGACAATAACCATCTTTATCGCTATCTTTTATATGAACGTGGCGAACGTAAGCGCCAAGGTTTTCGATAGTTTTTTCGGGGTCTTCCTTTGCATCAAACCAGGTATTATGCATATCCCATAAAGCAGCAAGATAATCCGATGCAAAAAAGTTAAGCACGTCGCGAAGCTTTACAGTATCGGAATAGATACCTGCAGTCTCAAAAAGAAGGGTAACGTTATTTTCAACTGCAAAGGGAAGAATTTCTTCTACGAATTTATAGGTAGAATCCTCGTTTGAAGCGTGAAGGCGAACGTATGGAACGTTAAGATTTTTTGCAGTTCTTATGCATTCTCTGACCTCTTTTATATTCTCCTCGAAATTATCTTTCTCGGATATATCGCAGGCAGAATCCATGCAAGGAATGGAAAGCCCCTTATCGTTCATATCACGGATTATTTTTTTTGAGTTATAGGGGTCGAATGGGTTATTGGAATCAGGAAAAGAATGACTTTTTTTGCTATGAAGCTCAATACCTTTTAATCCAAGGTCATAAGCGATTTTGCAAAATTCATCCCAGCTGAAACCTTCCCAGCTTTTTATAGAAAATGAAAGCTTCATTATTTCTGAGTCTCCTCATATACAATTTTGTTAAGTGCGTTAACGTATGCTCTGATACTTGCGCCGATAATATCGGTTGAAATACCGTTGCCTGAGTATAATCTTCCGTTACTGCGAAGTCTGACAAGGGCAGAACCCATAGCTTCTTTACCTCTTGTAACAGACTGAATCTGAAAATCATCAAGTTCATAATGGCAGCCGATTATCTGCTCAATAGCACGAAAAGCAGAATCAACCGGGCCATCCCCTGCAGAAAGTCCCATAAGGATTTCGCCGTTTTTCTCAAGCTCTATTGTTGCAGTTGCGTTTATTATGTTTCCACTATTTATAACGTAGCTTTTAACTTTATAAGTAGGTGGAACCTGAAGAGCAGTAGTTGCAACTATTGCTTCAAGTTCGGAAATCGTCATATCTTTTTTAGCAGCAACGTGGCAGAACGCCTCGTAAACCTTTGCATTATCTTCTTCGGAAAGATCGTAGCCAAGACGGCGAACCTCGCCTATAATGGTAGTAATATCGTCGCTGCTTGTAAGTTTCATATTATCATCAGAAACCTTTTCTTCTGATTGAATTATCTGAGAATTTTCTCCCTGCAAAATCCATGAAATCTGAGAACATAAACGGGACATTACGGTAAAATCAATATTGCATTTAAGTCCGATTTGCTCGCCTTTTGCTCTTATTATCTGAGAGAAAGTCTCGGGAGAGAGATAATCCGGTTCAACTGCAGTTTTTATAACGGAGATATTATTTTTAAGGGCAGAAATTGCGCAAGCCGAAGCCATATTAATAGTATTTTTAGTTTCAAAGCCCCAGGTAATATCAGTATCTGAAGTAATATTCTTTATAAATTCTGCCATTTCTTCGGGAAGCATAAGCCCCTCAGAATCAGAAAGGGTAATCATAGTTGCACCGCAGGAAATAACGGTTTCGATAACGGATTTAAGAAAATCAGCTTCTGCACGGGTAGCATCAAGGGCGCAAAATTCAACGTCGCCACAGTTTTTAGCGCAGATAGAAACCATTTCTTTTATATATTCCATCATTGCGGCAGGTTTTTTATGGCAGAGGTATTCCATCTGAACGGGTGAAACGGGAAGCGCTACGCAAAGACGGGCTTTTTCAGCGTTTTTAACTGCTTCTGCCGCCAAATTTGCCTGGTCAACTGTTTTACCTGCATCAACGGAGATAACAGAATTTTTAATAAAAGGGCAGATAGTCTTGATAAGAAGAGAATCCGTTCTTTCGTTTTCTATGGCAGGCATTTCGATAACGTCCACCTGCATTTTATCAAAACATTTTGCAAGCTCGATTTTTTCCTTAAAGCTAAGGGTTTTATCTTTTTTTGCACCCTGAAGTTTAAGAGTCATATCTGAGATAATTACATTTTTCATTTTTATCTACTCCCAAGTAATATAATAAAAAAACCCCGAAATCCAAAAAAGGATATCAGGGACGAATACATAAAATATCCGCGGTACCACCTTGATTGCAGTGAAACTGCCGCTCTTTAAAGGTCATAAAACCTCATAGTCATGGTAACGGGACCGCCGTAGCCTCCTACTATAATTCAGAAGCTCTGCTCCGGAAGGAGACTGCTCATTTGCTCTCTTTGACGACTTGCACCAACCGCCGCCTCTCTGAAAAAGATAAAACAAAGGCATAATTCCATCAACGCATTTTTTATCAGAATGGAGTTATTATAGCAAACCTAAAAAGATTTGTCAACACTTTGATCAAAAAAAACGGGCTACGATTAGTAGCCCGTATAT
Organism: Clostridia bacterium; assembly: GCA_017554835.1. Lineage (GTDB taxonomy): Bacteria > Bacillota > Clostridia > Oscillospirales > RGIG7773 > RGIG7773. The sequence continues at coordinate 152 of JAFZHO010000071.1, read as the reverse complement.
TTTTAGATAGAAACTGAGTAGTTTGGAGCTTCTTTAGTGATATAGATATCGTGAGGATGGCTTTCTTTAAGAGAAGCAGAGGTAATTCTCACGAATCTGCTATTAGCGTGAAGCTCAGGAATAGTCTGAGTTCCGCAATATCCCATACCTGC
>JAFZHO010000070.1 GCA_017554835.1 Clostridia bacterium | reverse complement strand
ATAACCCCAAGGGCACCGTTTTTATACTTAACTCTGACAACGGCAGTATCCTCAACCTCAATATCCCAGTTAAGAGTCTCGCATTGAGCATTAACCTCCTCAACGCCGCCCATTATCCAGGAAATCATATCAACTCCGTGAACACCCTGATTCATAAATGCTCCGCCACCATCAAGTTCCCAAGTAGCGCGCCATTCACCACTGTCATAGTATTTCTGGTCTCTGTAATATTTAAGATAAGCATCGGCAAGAGTAACTTTGCCAAGTCTTCCTTCTTTTATTGCCTCACGAACTGCGATTGCAGCATCGTAGAATCTTCTCTGGAAGATTGCTCCAAGTTTAACGCCGTTTTCCTTACAACAGGAAATCATTTTATGCATTTTTTCCTCGGTAACGTCAAGTGGCTTTTCGCAAAGAACGTTTATTTTATGACTTGCAACCAAGCAAGCATGCTCGCAGTGCATTCCGCTTGGAGTCAGTATGCAGCATACGTCAATCTCCTGGGAATTAAGCATAGTTTCGATATCGGTATAGTAGTTGCAGTTATTCTTCTCTGCGACTTTTTTTGCTTTTTCTTCGATAATATCGCAGCAGGCAACGAGAGTTGCGTTTTTAGCTTTTGTGATGGCATCAATATGGTTACGGGATATTCTGCCGCAACCGATTATTGCAAATTTTATAATCCTTTCCATTCCAACACCCCCACTTTTTCATTTATATTATATTATAATCTTTTTACTATATGAATTGAATATAATCTTTTAATATATTGCAAAAAATCCACAAATATGATATTATTAAATAAAAGAAGGAGGTTTTTCGTATGGATACCTATGGCAAATTTTCAGGAAGAAACATAATCTATTCTCATAGTCAGTTTCCCGAGGGGATTCCAACGAAAGTGGAACCCCATTCTCACGAGATATGTGAGCTTATTTTTTGGGAGGACGGGGACGCCGAATACCTTGTTGAAGGAAAGGAATATAAGCTTTCTAAATACTCTCTTATAATCACCCGCCCGGGAGACAGACACAGAATCCGTTTTCGCAAGAAAGGTAACTATAAAAGATACGATATATTGGTAGAAGAGAAAAAACTTTTCAGAAGCATTAATCATATCATTTCAAACGATATTGACGTTATAAATTTCAGCGGTAACAGAATCGTTATTCAACTTTTTCAGAAGATGGATTTTTACTGCGAGCATTTTGAGGGTGATGAGCTTGAAAGAATTTTAATAAATCTTATTAACGAAGTATTTTATAACGTTCATATTTCCGCCGAGGTTGATACCTGCAAGGAAAATCCCATCCTGAAAAAAGCCCTTGAATATATTCAGGAGAACCTGACTACCCATATCGATATTGAGGACCTTTGCCACGAGCTTTATATCAGCAAAAGTTATCTTCATAAACTTTTCGTAAAATATCTTCGAATAAGTCCCAAAAAATATATAGTTTCAAAGCGGCTTATTATGGCTCAGAGAGCCATCAGAGCAGGAGAAAAACCGACCATCATTTATTCCGACTGTGGTTTTTCCGACTATTCAAGTTTCTGGCGTGATTATAAAAAGCATTTCGGAATTACGCCCTCTGAGGAGCAAAACAGAAATATTACCCACGTTATACGTTCATAAAAAAGCAAGGAGAATTTCCTTGCTTTTTCATATTTTTGTCCCCAATTGAATATAATTTCATATGAAATATAAGCATCATAAATATTATAAAAAGAAAAAATCCTCTTTTAAGATTTTTGGTATTGCATTTTTTGCAATAATAATTTTCTTTTCCCTTATGGGGAAAAACGAGGATAATATAATAAAAAATCAGAATATCCCCACCTCTGAAGTTTCTCCTAAAAAAGAAGAAAAAACTCTTCTCACTGCATATATGAAAGGAAAAAACGACGATATAATAAACGGAGAGGCCTACGACTTTGAAACTGATTTGGGAAAACGATTTTTTGATAAAGAGGTAAAGGAAAACGGCCTTCCAAATAGCGAAACTATCTTCAATATAGGGCAGAAACTATTCGGCAATTTTAATTTCAAGGTTTCGGCTTTTTATGGGGAATATTACGTTGTTGATAGAGAGGACCTTAAGGAAGATATGCTTGAAACAGGAATAATAAACGATAAAGAAAACCTTTTCGGCGGAATTCACGAGGGGCTTGATTTGGTATCAAAAACCTATAACAGCGATTTTTATTCCCTTTGTGACGGTTATCTCATAAACGACGGAAACGATAAATATAACACAATAGCAATATATAACCCCGAAAAAAACGTAACGATTTTATATCTTCATTGCCGAAACGTTTACGTTAAAATGGGAGACGGCGAAAAAACCTATATAAAAAAAGGCCAGAAAATCGGAAGCCAGGGAAATTCAGGCCTTGATAATAACGGAGACCACGTTCATATCGAGGTTATAAAAGGCGTCAAAAAAACTGCCTATTCCTCAAAGGATAGCAAAATCTCTGCCCTCCCCCCATATGATTACATAAAATAAACCCCTTCGGAAAATTCCGAAGGGGATTTTTTTATTCTTTTGATATAACTTTTTTCTGCCAGGATTTTTTATTGCATTTTGGGCATTTCATATATCTTGTTCTGCCCATATGCATAGCTAAATTTACTGCTTTGTATGTTGGAACATATCTGTGTTTACATTCTTTGCACTCATAATATCCAGCCACCTGCTCAATTTTCACCGCAAAGAAAAATCCAACAAAGCATGGGATAAATCCAGAAAATATAAGAACTACCCTCTGCCAGTCCTCCATGGGCAAATATGATGCGATAATTATGGGAACAAACAAAACAATCAAAGATAAAATACCGATTACCCATTCCAGCGTAAGTAATCTTCTATCTGCTTCTTCTTTTTGTTTTACCATTTCCATTAAATTTTTTTCTAATTCCTTATTATAGTTATCCATAGTAACTACCTCCCCACTTAATAAATCGTTTACAGTAATTCCGAGAATATTGCATAAATCAATCATTATAGAAGAATCCGGCAAGGATTTGCCGTTTTCCCATTTTGAGATTGCCCTGTCTGTAATCAAAAGTTTTTCTGCAAGCTGCATCTGAGTCAGATTTTTTTCTTTTCTTTTTTTGGCAATGAATTTTCCTATCTTAATTTGATTCATATTTCTCCTCCTTCAAAAAAATCATAAACGATCAGGAATAAATAGTCTACACACTGTTGGTTGAGTTTTATGAAACTGCTTTTCTGATGTTCCAGTCTGCCTTTTCAAGAAGCGTTTTTGCCTCTTCTTCCGAAATATTTTTTATTTCCGAAACGATTCTTACCATTCTCTCTTTTAGTTTTTTATTACTTGGCTTTAAGTTTATCATAAGGTTTTCATAAACGTAGCCCCTTTTTATCATTGCGCAGGTAGAGAGCATATTGAGAACAAGTTTCTGAGCCGTTCCCGCTTTAAGTCGGGTGGACCCCGTTATAACCTCTTCTCCCGTATCGGTAACTATTGAAATATCAGAAATTATATCAAGTTTCGTTTTTTCGTTTGAGGTTATTCCGATAGTGGTGCAGCCAAGTTTTTTCCCATACTCGATAGCACCTATAACGTATGCCGCACCTCCTGCAGCGCTGATCCCAACCACAACATCGTTTTTATTAAGATTAATATTTTTAAGGTCTGAAACTGCCGCATCAGAATTATCCTCAAAATTTTCCGTGGCTCTTGTGAGAGCTTTTTCGCCCCCTGCAATAAGCCCCATAACCATATCATAAGAAACCCCAAAAGTAGGTGGACACTCCGAAGCATCAAGAACGCCAAGTCGCCCCGATGTTCCCGCGCCAACGTAGATTAATCTGCCCCCGTTTTCCAACGCCTTACTTATTTTATCTATTGCGAGGGCTATATTTTCCGTCTGATTTTCTACGGCTTTTACTGCATTATAGTTTTCCTCGTTCATTATTCTGACCATTTCAGAAGTAGATATTTTATCTATGTTTTTTGTTTTAGGATTTCTTTTTTCTGTTTTAAGCATAATTATTTATTTCCTTTTTTATATTGTATCATCAATTTTTCTAAAAATCCCTCGATATCAACCTGACACATTTTCGCGCATAGAACACAAGCCCCAAGAACCTGAGGAAATTCGGGAATGATTATTTCAAGGTCGGGTTTCAGATTTTCTTTAAGCTCTTTAACAAAAATATTATCTTTTTCAACCATTCCTCCCGATATTATAACGTCACGGCCGCAGTCATATACCAGGGATGCGTGATTTATAACAAAAGCCAGTCGTTTTGCATTTTCAGATAAAATCCGTATAGCAATTTTATCTCCTTTTTCCGCCGCTTTTAAAACAATTCTCGAAAAAGAGGCAATAAAGGACTGGTCATTCTGATATATAATATCCAGATTCTCAAGAGTAGTTCCCTCAAGTTTTTCTTCAACCAAAGGGGTAATAAGAGTTTTTTCTCCAAGTCCCTCTCTCTCCTGCAAAGCGGCATAAAGTCCGTCTCTTCCGATATCGTAGCCGCTTCCGCTCTTGCTCAGAAGATATCCCCAACCGGTTAACTGATGCATTTTATCTTTTTCCTTGGCAAAAACAACGGAACCCGTGCCGCAAATCACGGCGATACATTTTTCTTTCTCCGTTCCGCTCGCTATAACGTTTGCTATATCGGAATCGCATTTTATCTTAATATAAGGATATTCCTTTTTGAGAATATTTAATATTTCCTTTGCGTTATTTCCCGTTAAAAATCCTGACGCACCAATAAAAATTCCTGAAACGTCATTGCTTTTTGAAAGGAGTCTGTTTATTCCGCTTTGAATAATGGAAATTGCTCTCTCCATTCCTATACTATTTGGATTAGTCGGTCCTGATATTATATTATCAAGAATATTTCCCTCTTCGTCAAAAAGGATAAACTCGGTTTTTGACCCACCTCCGTCAATGGCAATCATAGTTTTTTTATTGCTTTTTTCCCTGCCGAGAAGAACGTCAACGGAAACGTCAAGAGCACTTGCAAGAAAACAGAGATTTTCCACGTCGGGAACGGATACTCCACACTCCCATTTTGAAACTGCCTGAGTACTGACGAAAACAAGGGCCGCAAGGTCTCCTTGGGAGATGCCTTTTTTTCTTCTGTATTTTCTTATATTTTCTGATAATAAATTAGAATCAAACATAATTATCTCTCCTTAAAACTCCCAAATCTTGCACTCGTAGGCTTCTATCTCTCCCGAAAAAGTGCAAATTCCATTTTCCGAAGGCAAATCAAGACCGTATTCCTCTATATTAAATTCAAGAGTGAAACTCGATTTTTCTTCCGAGGTATTAATAAGAAATATCACGGTTTTTTCTTTATTTCTATACTGCCACGCTCCCGAAAGAAGCTGCTCCATAACTATATCCTCATTAAAATATAGACACGGTTCAGAAGAAAGGGCAGCAAGATCCGATTTTATAACGGGTGGCCGAAGCATTTTTGAGCAGTTGAAAAGCTCTGTATATTTATATCTTAGCCCCACCATCTTTTTCAAAAACAAAAGTCGTTCCTTGCTATATATAACGTCCGCCTTGCACCATCCAAGCTGCTGACCATATAAAAACGCTTTTGCCGTTGCGTATTTGAAATAGTTATAATCCTCTTTTTTCTTGCCTATGGTAAAACTTCCAAGCATCTGAATATATCCTGCATAAATAGCAGGGAAAGCAGGCACTTCCCCGTTTTCCACCCAGGTCCAGGTAAGATATCCGTCAAAACTTTTTATATAGGGCTCGGCGTTACATTCAGAAAAATAAAAACTTCCTTCCGGTTTTTTGGCGTTTATTTTTTCCATCATTTTATTATAACCCTCAACCCAGTAGCATCCGCCTCCGGGCAGGTGGGAATGTTCCTTATTATAGCAAGGCCGTGCCGAAAGGGCAGAAATCTGGTCGTAATAAATTCCATCTATATCAAGCTCTTTTTCCATTTCTCTTGAAATATCATCTATTATTTCCCACCATTTCAAAAAAGATGGACAAATAGGCGCAAGACCGGATTTATGACCACTTATAGTTTTTTGAGGGTAGGTGGCAACCACCATTTCCCCGTTTTTATCAATGACTGCGCCGTGTTTTCCCGTGTTTTCAAAATTTATTTCGTGGCCCATTTCGCCATCCCGCGTTTCCCAGCTTACTGCATTTATATAAGGAAGAACGTAAATTCCCTCCGCCTTTAACCTTTTAAGTCCCTCTTTGAAATTATCTTTTGCGGGCATAAAGTGAGGATATTCAATATTAAAGGGAATATTATGCCAGTTATAAACATGATATGCCAAAGGAACTCCAAGCTCTTTTTTGAGTTCTATTACTGCGTCTATCCAATAATCAGGAGCGTAAATATCGCTTCCCGCGCTTAAATTCATTGGTTTATTATCACCCTGGGATTTGCTATTTGGAATATAGTCGGCAACCCAGAAGGGAAGCTCCTTAAACTTTTTCGGAGTATCAGTTCTTCCGTTAAGGTCTATTTCGGGAAGCCACTTTGCCTTTTTATAAACGAAATCTCCATAAAGCATAGTAGCATCATACCAGTCGCCTTTAATATATTCCCATCTTGAAATTCCGTATAACGTAAAACTGTTCTTAGCATTTCCCGCATTTATTCCGGGGGAATTTATTATAAACTCTGCCTTTTTATCCCCTGCCTGAATACTTATCTCTTTAACTGCTGCATCAGCATCCTCTATTCCAAGATAAATACCGTCTTTTTCCCCGTAGACTGCAAAATATTCCATGCAGAAAAGGTCTCCCGGATAAAGTCCCCTTTTTTTATAACCTCTTTTTCCTGCGTCTTTAACCACTCTTCCACAAACGCTTGGCTCAAATAAATCAAACTTTTCCGAGAATAGTATTGGAGTGGTATATGTAAGATCTGTTACGGAGATATTTTCGTTATTATTTATTACCTCAGAAGTAAACGAAATCCCCTTATTATCGGCTTTTCCTCTGATAATAAAAGTAATCTCTGATATATTAAAATAAATTATAATCTCATTCTCTTTTTTCTCTATTTCGGCATTTTTGAAGAAATAAGAATCAAGTTCCCTCTTTTCCTCACCATTTTGCAAAACGGCAGAAAATATAGGTCCTTCCAGAACCTCTATTTCACCGAAATTGCCTTTTTCGAAATATACGCCTTTTTCGTCTTTTCTGATTACCAAATTATAATTATCGCCTTTAAAGATATAATCCATAATAACCTCCGAAAACGCTTTTATTTTATTATACACAAAATTCAACGCCAAGTCTATACGTTTTGTCAAAAAAGAAAAAGGCATCAACCCCAAGTTGATACCTATTTTCGTTTTTCTTGTCTCCATCGGTTCGGAGAAACGTTATTCATTCGTCTGAAAAGTTTATAAAAATGCGAGTAGTTATTAAATCCGCACTTGGAAGAGATCTCCTCGGCGCTATCTGACGTTATCTCCAGAAGCCTCTCAGCCTGACGGATCTTATATTTTCCGAGAAACTCAAAAGGAGTCATATCGTATTTATTTCTGAAAATATTAATAATATGATTCTTTGAGAAATTGAACTTTTTGCTTATTTCATCCAAAGTAACGTCCTCGGTAAATCTCAGCATAATATATTCTGCAATCTTATCAGCGAGAGTTGCCTTTTTTTCTTTCTGATACAAGGTCGAAAGTATCTCATAAAATTTCCCCACCTGCAAGATATATGGCGCATCGTTATGGTAATAATCGTCAATCTTTGTCATAAAAGGTTCCAACTGATTATAATCAAACTTTCCCCTGAATACAAGTCCATCTCCTTCGGTTTCTTCACAATCGAAATGAACGTAAAGATACTTTGGCGAATCGCTTGGGATTTTGCCATCCTGAAAAGCATTTTTCCTCTGAATAAAATACTCTCCGGGAAAAACCTCAAACTCTTCCCCATCTTCGGAAAACCTCAGAACTCCATCAAAAACGATAAGAAGAATATATTGTTCGCAAAATCTGCTGCAATGACACTCGTTTTTATCAAAATAACGATAGGATGCACCTTTATAGATAATATTTTTATTTAAGTCTATTTTTTTCATTTTTTTCACCTCAATAAAAATACTACAAATATGTGATATAGTCAATATAATTTGTGATATTTTTAATTATATATTCAATTTTTGTGTGATATAATAAATAAAAATGCCTCAGGAGGATATTATATGGCTAAATACAAGTATTTTTCCCCGTCAATACTTCAACCAAAAGGATGGCTGAAAAGTCAGCTCGAAATTCAGGCGGAAGGGCTCAGCGGAAATCTCGATAAAATATGGCCCGATATCAGAGACAGTGCCTGGATTGGCGGCAAAGCAGAAGGTTGGGAGAGAGTTCCCTACTGGCTTGATGGGTTTATTCCCCTTGCATATCTTCTCAGAAATGAAGATATGATAAAAAGAGCTCAGAAATACGTTGATGCTATCATCAATCAGCAAAAACCTGACGGTTGGATCTGCCCCTGCTCAGATGAAGCGAGGGAAACCTACGATACCTGGGCTACTCAGCTTATATCAAAGGTTTTGGTAGTTTATTATGAATGTTCGAAAGACGAGAGAATCCCCGAAGTTATCTATAACGTTCTCAAGAACTATTACGAACTTCTCAGCAACGGAAAAATCAAACTTTTCAACTGGGGATTATACCGATGGTTCGAGTGCTTTGTTGCCATAAACTTTTTATACGAAAAATATAAAGAACCCTGGATAAAAGACCTTGCAAAAATTCTGAAAGACCAAGGCACAGATTATTATTCTCTTGAAGACAAATGGAAAACCCCTCTTTATAACTGGGAATTTTTCACTCATATCGTTAATATGACCATGATGATTAAAACCGAGGCAATAACCTGCGATATCCTTGGTGAAAAATACGAGGACAAAGGCGAAAGAATCCGCGAAGTTCTCCATAAATATAACGGCACTGCCGTCGAAACCTTCACGGGTGACGAGTGTCTTGCAGGGCTGAGCCCGATTCATGGAACTGAGCTTTGCGCCGTGGTTGAGCAAATGTATTCCTACGAGACCTTATACGCATTTTCAGGGGACGTAAAATGGGCAGACCGTCTTGAAGTTCTTGCCTTTAATACTCTTCCTGCAACGCTAAGTGATGATATGTGGACTCATCAGTATGACCAGCTTTCAAATCAGATTTCCTGCCAGAAATTCCGCGGAAGACCAATCTTCGGAACAAACTGCGATGAATCTCATCTATTCGGTCTTGAACCGGGATATGGTTGTTGCACCGCAAACTTTAATCAGGGATTCCCAAAATTTGCGTGGTCAACCTTCGCATATAACAACGACGAGGTAGTTTCCGTTATCCCCGTTCCATCAGCGGTTTCAACTGAGGATTATTCAATCGAGCTTATAACAAACTATCCATTTGAAAATAATCTGCTATATAAAATAAACGCAAAAAAAGATTTCACTTTCAAGATAAGAGTTCCATCCTTTGCAAAAAGTCTCAAAGTAAACGGAAAAGAAACAGAAAAAACTTCAATTCTCACCTTCCAAATAAAAAAAGGCGAAACAGAAATTTCTGTTTCGTTTGATGCGGATATAGAACTTGTGGACCGTCCTCATGATTTAAAAACCGTAAAATGTGGCTCACTTGTTTTCTCCATTCCCATTAAATACAAAAAAGAAATGCTTGAATTTGAGCGAAACGGCGTCGAGAGAAAATTCCCATACTGCGACTACGAATATATCGGTCAGTCTGATTGGAACTATGCTTATTCTTCCGATAAATTCGAGATAGAAAGAAAAGACGTTTCAGATATTCCTTTTGACTCCCAGAATCCACCCGTAACCATAAAAGCAAAAGTCAAAAAAATCGACTGGGGATTTGAGGAAGGATATAATACCGTATGCGCAAAAGTGCCTTCCTCCCGCGAAGCAATAAGCGAGGAAATAGAAATAAAACTTCATCCCTACGGTGCGGCAAAACTTCGTATGACTGAAATCCCGCTTATAAAATAGCAAAAAAGAGCAGTTAAAACTGCTCTTTTTTTATAGAAAATCTCTCATATCTACTGCAAGTTTTTCCTCAATATTAATAAGTTTTTTTGCAATATCCTTTGATTTTTCATCTGCCGCTTTATATTTATTCAGATATTTATTAAGTGACTTAACTCCCATATTGCAGCCATCGGTCATCAGATCTGCAATAACCTTATCAGAATCATTTACCATAAGTTTCATATTGGTTTTAATCCAGGACATACTCTTTGCAATAGGATCGGGGTCTTTTCCGTCGTCCTTATATTTATCAAGCAGTTCGGAAATCTCGTTATCAAGGGCGTGGTGGGCTTTTTTGCTGTCTGTCAGAATTTTTTCAAGTTTATCGCTTTTGATATTATCAAGAACGTCATAAATCGAAGAAACTCCCATTTTTACCCCTGCATCGCATTCTCTTAAAAGTTTTATTGTATCTTGTTCTACCATAAATATCACTCCTTTTTTTAGTAGTTTCTCAAAAAGAAGTGATATTATTCAAAAAAGACGTGGAAAACCCACGTCTTTCTTTAATCGTTATACATATTTTTTCTCCAGGGACGAACGCTCATAAAACAAAGTAGCGTTCCAATAACTCCAAGCAAAGCCCATATTAAAATAGTATTCTCCCAGCCCAAACTCTGAGATAAAATCGCATTTCCGTAGGTAGATGCCGCAATTCCCAAGGTTGAGCAGGCGTTAACAACGCCCGAAGCAGTAGAAACGATATTATATTTTTCAAAAAAGGCAGGAAGCATACAAATAAGCATCATATTAACGCCCTGCATAAATCCCGTAAGAAGTGCAGTCAGAATAACGGAAAAAACTACTCCGCTATCCGATAGAAAATATAATAGTGTTGCCGCAAGACCGCCAAACCCAAACATTACCCCTGCACATAAAAGAGGATTTTTCAAAAAATGAATATACGCGTTTGAAGCAATCTGAGAGCATATAATGCTGAATATAGGCAAAAGCACTCCCGTCAGAATAGATATAACGCTGCTGACACTGTAATTTTCTGAAATATAGGTAGGCATCCAGGTAGCAACGCCGTCTTTAAGCATTCCCTGAATAAAAATAGCCAAAAGAATTACAAGCATCATAGGAGTAAAAAGCACCTTGATTGAACGTTTCTCTTTAACTTCCTTCTTTTTCTCCACTTTGATTTCGTAGCAATATTTATTCCAGAAAAATAATATTACTATTCCGCATAAAGCAGAGAAGAAAAATACCGAGTTCCATCCGAAAAGAGAGATAAGAATGGGAGCAACAAGATAAACGGTAATACTTCCGCAGGAAGCTCCCCATATAACCTTTGTTACCGTTCTCTTATAATCATCTTCGTGAAGAAGGGTTGCCATAAGTTTGACAAGAGGCGGCCATATAAACGCCTGAACAAATCCGTTAGCGCTCCATATAACCATCATTATATAAGGATTTTCAAAAAGCGGTAGCAAAATATTCATAAGAGAAGAGATGGAAAACCCCACCGTAACGATCTTTTTGGGAGAGAATCTATCCCCAAGATATCCGCTTACGAGAAGTCCCACTCCGTAGAAAGCAAATAATCCCGTAACAGAAAGAGACAAAGCGCTTCTTGCAATTCCCGTTGCTGCCTCCACCTCGGAAACTATAGCGCCGAAATTTACTCTCGTAATATAACTAGACATATAAGTTAAGGCAAAAAGCAGCGTTAAAGCGCCGACCTTCTTTTTGTCGCTTATTTTATCCATTAACCCATAACCTTTCTTTTAGAAAATTAATCCCAAAGCACATTATAGCACTATTTCAACAAAAAACAAGACCTTACGGTTAATCTATAACAAAAATCAATATATTGCGCACTTTATTACTGCTTCGAAAACTTCATACAAAAAGCAAAGACTTTCGGATTAATCCGAAAGTCTTATTTGTTTTTTTCTTTATAATGCTTAAATAGTAAATATGGAATAATAAGCAAACGCCATATAAAATATATTACTTTTAACGGAAAAAATAAAAATCTGATTTTCCGCATATAATAAGACCGACGTTCCACAATTATTACGGATTTCCACTTCCCACAACTTTCGCATAAATCTAAATAGTCCGACATAATGTATTTAGATGGTTTATACTTTGTTCCATTCATTTCGTTCCAACAGTCAAGACAAATTTCAGCCATAATATCTCCCGGATAATTATCTTTTATATTATTTTATCTGTATTACAGATAAAAGTCAATATCTTTATAACAGATATTGCATAATAATTACGAGGTGATCATTATGCAATTCAAAAACTTGCGAGCAATAAGAGAAGATAAGGATATCAAGCAAAAAGATGTTGCTAAATATCTCAACGTTTCTCAAAACACATACTCTCAATATGAAACAGGTGTAATTTCATTAACTGCAGAGATTTTAATAAAATTAGCTGATTATTATAATGTAAGCATAGATTATCTCCTTGACAGAACAGACAATCCAAATATACAAAAATAAAGCACTGCAAAAGCAGTGCTTTTCTTATTGATTTGCTGATTTATGAAACATTCTCATAAAAGCAGTAACGACAACGACCCCAAGTGCAAGAGCTGCTGCAAGTTCTAAGGTATGAGTGGCTTTCTGGAAGAAGTCGTTTCCATTATTCTGGAAAGCAGAAACCATCGTATAATATAACGAGCCACCGGGAATCATGGGAATCAGCGACGTTATAACGAAGGTGGTGGTAGGAGATTTCATAATCCTTGCCATTATTTCTGCATATACCGAAATAATGCAGGACACTAAAAAATAAGCAACCACTTCGCTGCCAATGGCTTTATTTATAAGAATAAAAAATAGCCAGGAAAGAAGTCCCCCTATTGACGCCGCGAATAATCTATTGCCACGGATATTAAATAATATAGCAAACCCCATGGAACCGATAAAACTTGCTATAATCTGAAGTATTTCTTCTTTTACCATAGGAAAACACCTCCCACAACGGCAATAAGATAATACCCTGCCGCAATTGCAAGAGCCGTCAAAGCGGCATCTGTAAATCTCAATAATCCCGCTATACTGTCCCCAGAAAATAAATCCCGTATTGCATTTGTAAGACCTATGCCGGGAATAAGGGTCATAATATTTCCTATAATTACTTTATCTTCAACCTGAATAAGCCCAAACTTAACCGAAAGGAAAGCAAGCAGCGTTGCAATAGCAGAGGCATAGAACTTGCTGAATATTTTATTGGGAATAAATCTATCAGCAAAATATAAGCATAACCAAACAACTGCCCCAACGAAAAAAGAAACCACTGCTTCGGTAAAATTTCCGCCAAAAAATAACGTGAACGCACCGCCGATAGCCGCACTGCTCAAAAACTCTAACCAGAGAGGAAAAGTTTTGGAATTAACGGCTTTTTCAAGTTTTTTGCGAATTTCTTCGGCGGAGAGATTTTTTTCGCAAATCTCTCTTGATAAATCGTTTAACTTATGTAATTTTTCAATATTGAATTTTGTTGTTGTAACCCGTCGGCTCTGAGTGAAAGTTTCTCCCTCATTTGTATAAATAGTCACAACCATACTTGACGTTATAATAAAAACGTCCACCCTCTTAGCCCCAAAAGCATAACACATACGGTTAATACTTTCCTCGACTCTATAAACCTCTGCCCCGGAAATAAGCATCTGCTCGCCTATATCCATCGCGCATTCAAATAATTTCAGCATATCTGAAACCTCACTTCTCATATAATCAACCTTAAAAACTCAAAGTATAATGTTACCTCTGCCAACCTCTATTATATAATCCCTATTTTCAAGTAGCTTTCCAAGTTCAAAGCTATCCTCAGGCAGATAAGTAGTTCTGATAGCGCCAAGTCCCTCATGATTTTTATCAGGGTGATGGAAATCCGACCCCGCAGTTATTATGGGAAGTTTATTCTCCTTTGCATATAAAGAAGCAAGTCCCACTCTGGAATTATGACCGGGATGCATATTAAAGACCTCAACTCCATCTAATAAATGGGATGGAATTTCCTTTATGCCGTCTCTATTCGGGTGGGCCTGAATAAAGACGCTATTTGGCATTGAATAATTTTTTCTGAAATTTTCCACTCCAAAATTAAGAAAATCATAAATTTCAAAGAGCATCTTTTCATTCACGCCGTAAATAAGATACTCGTTTTTATTTTCAGAAAATCTGATTTCCGCACCAAGATAAACCTTGATTTCTGCCTTGTCGCCATATTTCTTGGTTTCTATAAAATCATTCAGATATTTTTTTATATATTCTTCCTTTGAAAGATTCTCCGAAATCATAAAATGATTAGTCACGCATATACCGTCAAAACCTAAATTTTTATAGGTTTCAATAAGTTTCTTCGGCGTAATCTCGCTGCATCGGCTTGCAGGCGTTGTGTGAGCATGAAGCTCTATTTTATGATTATAACGAAGCATCAACTGGGCTTTTAACTCTCTTAAATCCATAATTCTCCTCGCAACTTCCATATAAAATTATTATATCATATCAAAACCAATTAGCGCAAGAAAAACCCATCGCTTTCGCGATGGGGATTTTTTTATAAAACTGTATCTAAAATTCATTCTATAAAGTTAACTTACAATTATCACTTTATTTTGAATCTCACAGAAAAAACCTCAAGCATTCTGAACATTTTCATATCCAGGATATTTTCAAGAATCGAGAGATTGCTGTATTTTCACGTCAAATAAGGTTTTGTCCGGTGGCTCATAAAGTTTACAAAGCATTGACTAGCATTTATAAACTGATATGCCATTATAAGCATTGGCCTGATTTCAGGGTTGCTGCACGCGTGATAAATTCTTACTTCATTACCTTCAAGCAATAATACATCCTCTTGCAAAAAACCATATTGCT
>JAFZHO010000006.1 GCA_017554835.1 Clostridia bacterium | reverse complement strand
GGTCAGGTAACACAGACTTCTCCATACGGAAGAGACGTTAATACTCAGGGGCATCCTATCAAGGTTTGCGAAATGATGGCAACACTTGACGGCGTTGCTTTTGCGCAGAGAGTTGCAGTAACCGACGTTCCAAATATCAGAAACGCGAAAAAAGCAATTAAAAAAGCTTTTGAATATCAGATCGCAGGCAAAGGACTTTCAATAGTTGAGGTTATTTCAACTTGTCCTACTAACTGGGGTATGACTCCTGAAAAGGCGCTTGCCTGGGCGAAAGAAAATATGATTCCTTATTATCCTTTAGGCGTTTATAAGGACATAGATGCAAAGGAGGAAAAATAATGGATACATATAGAATTATTCTTGCCGGCTTTGGCGGTCAGGGCGTTTTATTCGCAGGAAAACTTCTTGCTTATGCGGCGCTATTTGATAACAGAGAGGTATCCTGGCTTCCTTCCTACGGACCTGAAATGAGAGGCGGAACTGCAAACTGCAGCGTAACCGTTTCAAAAGATAGCGTTGATTCTCCGCTTATTACCGAGCCAAACGTTCTTATCGCTATGAATAAACCTTCTTACGATAAGTTCGAAGACGCTATGACAAAAGACGGTATTGCGATTATTGATAGCACTCTAATCGACAGAAAAGCAAAAAGAGATGACGTTAAAACCTTCTATATCCCTGCAACTCAGCTTGCTCAGGATAATGAGCTTAAAGGATTATCAAACGTTATTCTTATTGGAAAGCTTCTTAAAGAGACAGGAATTTTCGATTTGGATACCTTCAAAAAATCCATGGAGAAAAATACCTCTCCTAAGAAACTCCATCTTCTTGATAAGAACTTCAAAGCCCTTGAAATAGGTTATAATTTCTAGTAAATAAAACCCCTTCGGAATTTTCCGAAGGGGTTTTGTATAACTCTTTTTTAGCAGAAAGTTTCTCTATAAGCTTTTATGGAGTTTTCGATGACCTCTATTGCTTTTTCGGGGCCTTCTACCTTTTCTACTGCGGTTTCCTTATTTTCAAGGGCTTTATAAACCGAGAGGAAATGCCTCATTTCGTCAAATATATGTTTTGGTAGTTGGTCGATGCTTTTATAATCGTTATAGTTAGGGTCATTATAGGGGATTGCAATAATCTTCTCGTCGCTCAGGCCGTTATCTATCATTGAGATTACGCCGATAGGATAGCAACGGACAAGGGTTAGCGGCTCCAAAGACTGACTGCAAAGAAGAAGAACGTCAAGAGGGTCGTTATCTTCTCCGTAGGTTCTTGGGATAAAACCATAGTTTGCAGGGTAGTGGGTTGAGGTATAGAGAATTCTATCAAGTATTATAAGCCCTGTTTCCTTATCGAGCTCGTATTTTTTGTTGCTTCCTTTGGGGATTTCCACAACGCAGATAAAATCCTCAGGGGTTATTCTTTTTGGTGAAATATCGTGCCAGATATTGCTCATAATCATTCTCCTTTTACATAAGCGGGGCAAAATTTTTAAGTATTGCCCGCAAAAATTTCTTGCCTAAACTTATTTTCTTACAATCTTCAAGGGTTATTTCGTGGCATTTTTTCAAGGTTTCAAGATAATCCTCTTTAAGCTCTAAAAGTGCTTTGGATTTATATAGCCATATACCGTTTTCAAAATGAAGATAAAAGCTTCGAAAATCCATATTACAGGTGCCGATTATGCCTATATTATCATCGGAAACAAAGGTTTTTGAATGAATGAAGCCCGGGGTATATTCGTATATTTTAACTCCCGATTCAATAAGCTGCTTATAAACCCCCTGGGTAACAAGATGGACATACCATTTATCAGGAATATGGGGAGTAACGATTCTCACGTCCACCCCGCTTTTTGCCGCAAGTTCAAGAGCGGTAAGCATCTCGTTATCAATAACAAGGTAGGGAGTATTTATATAAACGTAGTCGGTAGCGTTATTTATTATCTGAAGATAAGCGTTTTCCGTTATATTATTTTCATCGTGAGGACAGTCCCCAAAGGGAAGAACGTAGCCGTCACTTTGGCATTTTATAGTCGGTTTAAAGTTATTTATATCTTTATCAAAACCTTTGTAATAGGTCCAGGTTTCGAGAAAGAGCAAGGTGAGATTCCATACTGCATCGCCTTTTATCATTATGCCGCAGTCTTTCCAATGGCCAAAACGCACTTTTTGATTTATATATTCATCAGAAATATTTATTCCGCCCGTAAAGCCCACGTTGCCGTCTATAACGACGATTTTTCTATGGTCTCTGTTATTCATCTGGATATTAAGACGGGGAACAAAGGGGTTAAATGCAACGGATTTTATGCCTTTTTTTTCAAGGGTTTTATAGTATTTATAAGGAAGGACTTTAAGACTTCCGATATCGTCATACATAACCCGAACGTCAACGCCCTGAGAGGCCTTTCTCTCCAAAATCTCTAAAATACTATCCCACATAACTCCTTCGCCGATAATGAAAAACTCAAGAAAAATAAATTTCTCTGCTTTTTCAAGTTCTTCCAAAAGAAGTTTATGCATTTTCTCGCCGATGGGAAGATATTTCGTCTCGGTATTTTTATGCACGGGATAATCAGAGGTATTTTTGATATAATCAAGCTGACGATGGATATTCTTATTTAAACTATCAATTTCGTCATGGTTAATAGAATCGTTATGATATGATTTTTTTAGTTGAAATTGAATATTTTTGAGACTTGCTATGAATTTTTTATTTATTCTGTTTGTTCCGAATATGAGATAAAAAAACCCACCGAATATAGGAAACACAAGAACAGGCAAAATCCAACCAAGCTTATAGGAGGGGTTATCTTTTTTGCTCATTATCCATAGAACTACTGCGTAGGATAAGATGGTAAAGAAAAGATAAACGTAAACGTAGTTGCTGCTAAGATTATATATAGTTCCGATAAGAACAAAAAGTTGCAGCAAAATAAGAAGCCCCACGATTACTGTTCGTGAGAGAAGTATTTTTAATAATTTTTTCAAAAAAATCATAAATATCACCTTAATAAATCTGCACCTTTATTATACTATATTTTACCACAAAAATATTTGAATGTAAAACCCCTCTCCATAAAGGAGAGGGGGCTAGATTATTTGGATTCTTTTGTTGTGTTTACTTTTTCAAGTCTTTCTGAAACTTCCATATATTTATTGATTATTTTGCTCATATCAATATTTAGCGGATCAAGTTTTGAAAGAGTTTTATCGTTATATTTGAAATCAACGTTTTTCAATTTATTAGCAATGATTTCGTCGATTTCTTTTGATTTATAGTTGATTCTCTCAGTTAGATCATCAAACTCTCCGGCTTTAAATACGTCGTCACGATACATAACGTGGTATCCGTAATCACTCTTAACGAGTCTGTATTCGCCGACTTTCATATTAAGAGCTGCCTCCTGGAACTCTTTAACGTAGTTTGAACTTGCATTAACAACGTAGCCCTTTGGACTAGAAGTCATACCGGGGTCTTCGCCGTATTTTTTAAGTAGAGCGTCGTAATCCTCGCCGTTTGTAACTTTCTTATAGATATCTTCTGCAAGGGCTTTTTTCTTTGCGATATATTCGTCGGTTGTTTCGCCTGTTGCAAGTTTCATAGTTGATGCCTGAGTATCAATAAGAATATGTTTAACAAGGGAGTTATTTTTAGCGTAATGGTCTTTTACTTCCTGAGCAGGAATTTTAGCTTCGATACCGTTCTCGCCGAATAGGTGAAGAACAAGCTTCTGATATCTAATGCTATTTGCCATAATATTTTTATATCCGTCAATATCAATCATAAATACGTCAAGAAGGTCTGAGAAGTTTTCTTCGCTGCCGTACTGCTTGATTGAGGCTTCAATATTATCAGAAATTGTTTTTTCGTCGGTTGCATCAAGTTTAAGATTATAGCTTTCGCATAATGCGTTAACAGCATATTCGTATTTAACCTGCTCCATTAAGCTCTTTTTGATAGAATCTGCGATAGTTGAGCCATCTTCTCCTGCCTGAGAAAGAATCTGCTTCAAGGTATCGGTCATATTAGCGTTCTGACCATAATACTGAAGAATGTTTGCTGCATAGTTGATAAGGTTATTTGATAGATAATACTGATAAGTATCAGATGGGATGATTTCTCCTGATACCTCTGCGATATTATTCTTGATAGGATCAATTCTGCCTGCGGTCATTGAACTGCATCCTGCAAGAACTGATAATGCCATAATCAAAGTCATAGTTAAGGCAATAATTCTTTTTAACATTTTGGTTTCCTCCAAATTTCCTATAATATAGTGATTATATCATATTTTATGGCGGTATGTCTATACGTAAAGTGGTAATTAAATGAATTTTTTATGAACAATAAGTAAATATTTTGACATTTCTCTATATTATTATATAATAATATTAAGATAATTTTATGGAGGATAAAATGTTAGTTTCTGCTTGTGACGTTTTTAAAAGCTTTGGCGAAAAAGAAATATTCAGTAACGTAAATTTTAATATAGATGACGGAAAGAAAATCGGACTTATCGGAGAAAACGGCGCCGGCAAAACTACCCTTATCAAACTGATACTGGGCATTGATGGCTTTGATGGCGGAATTTTGGACGTTAAAAAAGGGATTTCTATCGGATATCTTGCTCAGAATACTATTTTGGAAAGCGAATTTACCATATATGAAGAATTAAAGCAGGTCTTTAAAAAAGAACTGAAACTTATTGAAGACGTTAAAAATATGACGTCGGATTTATCCGACCCTGAAATAATGAGGGAATATTCAAGAAAGCAGCAATATCTTGAAAGTCTTGATGCTTATAACGTTGACGTTAAAATAAAAACAATGCTTAATAAAATGGGATTTGAGGATAAAAGCTTTGATACCAAGGTATCTACCCTTAGTGGAGGAGAAAAAACGAGACTTTCGTTGACACGGCTTCTTCTTTCAAGTCCTGATCTTCTTATTCTTGACGAGCCGACGAACCATCTTGATTTCAGAACGCTTATGTGGCTTGAGGATTATCTCAAAGAATATAAGGGCGCAGTTTTAATCGTTTCTCATGATAGATATTTTCTTGATAAAATTGTTTCTCAGATATTTGAACTTGAAGATAAAAAACTAAAATGCTATAAAGGAAATTATTCCAAATATCTTGTTCTCAAAGAGGAAGAGTATCAAAGACAACTGAAAGAATATAAAGCCCAGCAGGAAGAAATTGCAAAACTTGAAGAATACGTGGCGAAGAATATTGTTCGCGCGTCAACTTCGAAAAGTGCAAAAAGCAGGCAAAAAATTCTCGATAAAATGGAAATTATCGAAAAACCCAAAAGAAACGAAAAGAGAGCAAAACTTTCTTTTGGATTTGACCTTCATTCCTTTAACGACGTTTTATCCGTAAAAGATGCAACTATTGAAATTGGCGGAAATACCCTTTGTGAAGGGGTTTGCCTTGAAGTAAAACGAGGAGAGAAAATCGGAATTATCGGCGAAAACGGAATCGGAAAATCCACTTTTCTGAAAATGCTATGCGAAAAAGTTCCATGCCTCAAAGGCAAGATAGAATGGGGAAGAAACGTTTCTATTTCTTATTTTGACCAGGAGGGAAAAGACTTAAATCCTGAAAATACCGTTATGGAAGAACTCTGGAAAAGGCATCGAACAATGAACGAAACGGGTATAAGAACCATTCTCGGTTCGGTTTTATTGACGGGAGATGACGTTTATAAAAAAGTGGGGGTTATTTCAGGTGGCGAGAGGGCTAAACTTACTTTTGCCATACTCTCTCTTGAAAAGGGCAACGTTCTTATTCTTGACGAGCCAACTAACCACCTTGACTTAAAGGCAAAAGAGGTTTTGGAAAAAGCTCTTGACGAATATGACGGAACAATAATAATGGTATCTCACGATAGATATCTTCTTGATAAAATTCCTACTAAAATTTTTGAGATAAAAAAATCAGGGGCAACTTTATATAACGGAAAATTCTCTGATTATATTATTCTTGAAAATCAGAACAAAGAGGAAATAAAACCTCAGGAGAAAAAGACTATCACTTCGGAAAATAAAAATTCCTATAAGGGCAAGGAAGGCAGAAAAGAAAAAGCAAAAAAACTTGCCGAATTCAAAAAAGCGGAGCAAGATATCGCCTTTTTTGAAGAAAAAATAGAGGAACTTTCTTCGCTTATGGAGCAAAAAGAGGTATATTCCGATTACGAAAAAATGGCGGAATGTTGCCTTTTGTTAGAGGAATATAAGGAAAAACTCAGCGAAGCAACG
>JAFZHO010000005.1 GCA_017554835.1 Clostridia bacterium | reverse complement strand
GTTGAAGTTAGCTGAGTAACCGCAATAAGAAGTGGGCGAGTGCCATCGGGACGGGTTAGCCCTTCGATAGCGCCCTGCATCATAGCAGTTGCGCCCGCAGCGTGAAGGTTAGTTATATCCACATCAAGATTTGAAAGAACTGCCATCGCTTTTTTTACGGTGTTTGGAATATCGTGAAGTTTAAGGTCAAGGAAGATTTTATGACCTCTTTTTTTGATTTCTTTAACGATAGAGGGACCTTCTGCATAGAAAAGCTCCATACCGATTTTTACGAAAGGCTTTCTCTCGCAGTTTATAAATTTATCAAGAAATGAAAATGTGGCTTCTGCTGAAGAAAAGTCACAAGCAACAATAACGTCTTTACCCATTATTTTACGCCTCCTATAATTTCGTTAAGATTTTTAATTTTGTATTTATCCATAACGCCAGGAAGGTCACGGATAATATCGCGACATACATAAGGATTAACAAGGTTTGCCGCACCAATTTCAACTGCAGTTGCACCTGCAAGCATCATTTCGATTACGTCTTCGGCAGTTGAAACGCCACCCATACCAACTACGGGGATATTTACTGCCTTTGCCACCTGATAAACCATTCTCACTGCAACGGGGAAAATGGCGGGGCCTGAAAAACCACCCATTTTATTGGCGATTATTGTCTGCCTTGTTTTAAGATTTATTCTCATTCCGAGAAGAGTATTGATAAGACTGATGCCATCGGCACCTGCCTCTTCACAAGCTTTTGCTATTGAAACGATATCGGTAACGTTTGGAGAGAGTTTGATGATTACGGGCTTTGTTGTAACTTTTTTAACCGCTTTTGTTACCTCGGCAGCAGCCTCGGGAGAAGTTCCGAAACTCATTCCACCACCGTGAACGTTAGGGCAGGATACGTTAACCTCAAGCCAACCTACCTGTTCTTCTTTATCTAATTTTTCGCAGGTATAAGCATAATCTTCGATTGAAAAGCCCGAAACGTTTGCCATAACGGGTTTATTAAAACAAGCTTTAAGCTTTGGTAACTCTTCCGAGATAACTTTTTCCACGCCGGGATTTTGAAGACCAACGGCATTTATCATTCCACTATAACATTCTGCAATTCTTGGAGTGGGGTTGCCAAATCGGGGGTCTTTAGTTGTTCCCTTGAAGGAAAAGGTGCCAAGCTCATTTATATCATAAAGCTCTGCGAACTCATAACCAAACCCAAAAGTGCCCGAAGCAGGAATTACGGGATTTGAAAGTTCAATTCCGCAGAGATTAACTTTTAGTCTTCCCATAAGATTTCCTCCTTTTTCATAACGGGGCCTTCCTTGCAGATTCTTTTATAGCCCGTCAAGGTTTTGCAAGAGCAACCCATACAAGCCCCAAATCCGCATCCCATACGCTCTTCAAAGCTCATCTGCCCTGAAGTAGAGGATGCTTTATAAACTGCTTTTAGCATTGGTTCGGGACCGCAGGTATAAAAATATGTATAGTCCATATTTTCAAGAACGGTTGTTACAAATCCTTTAACGCCATAACTGCCGTCAACCGTTGTAACGAAAACTTCGCATCCGAGGTTTTTAAATTCTTCTTCGTAGAATATTTCAGAAGAGGTATTGAATCCAAGAATAACTTTGACTTCTTTGCCTTCTTCTTTTAGTTTTTTTGCAAGGTTATATAATGGTGGAACTCCAACGCCACCGCCGAGAAGAACGGGCTTTTCTCCTGCAAAGGAAAGGTCGTAGCCGTTTCCAAGGCCCGTGAGAATATCAAGTTTTTCTCCGGGAACCATTTTGGCCATGGCTTCGGTGCCTTTGCCAACCACTTTATAAACAAGGGTAAGGGTTTCTCCGTCGTAGTCGCAGACGGAGATAGGACGGCGAAGAAATAAACCGTCAAGAAGAATATTAACGAACTGCCCGCAGTTTGTTATATCCGAGGTATCACCTGCGAGAATCATTTCATATACGGTATCCGTAAGGGCTTTATTGCCAAGGATTTCAAAAACTGATTGTTTCATTTTTACTCCTTAAGGTGACAAGAGTTAAACCTGTCACGCCTGTCAAATAATAATTTTTTGTTTTTTCTTGCCTCATCCTTCGCGATACGTCAGTATCACTTCACTCTTTGGTTACGC
>JAFZHO010000069.1 GCA_017554835.1 Clostridia bacterium | reverse complement strand
TCCTCCTTCGGTTTTTTTCCTCCGGTATGGTCATTTCCCCGGCGACGTATTTTATACGACCGAGCCGTAAAATCGCATACCGTGCGTATTTTGCCTTAAAACTATACCACATTTCAAGCAATATTGCAAGTTAAATTTTTAACTTTTTTTATTTTTGTTGAAAAAGAATAATTTTTAACATTGAAATAACTTAAAAAATAGTATATTATATATTATGTAGATATTTTTGTTATAAAGAAAGGGATTAAGATATGAAAATTTTAATGGCAACAATGAAACTTGATATCGGCGGCGCCGAGACTCATATTGTTGAACTATCAAAAGAACTTAAAAGGCAGGGCCATGATATAGTAGTTGCTTCAAACGGCGGCGTTTACGAAAAAGAACTTTCCGAAGCAGGCATCAGACACTATAAGGTTCCTCTTCACGATAAAAAGCCCCTTCATCTTATAAAATCATATAGATTACTTAAAAAAATACTTATTAAAGAGAAATTTGACGTTGTTCACGGCCATGCCAGAATCCCCGCTTTTATTTTGGACAAGCTTAACAAAAGAATCAATTTCCCTTTTGTAACAACTGCTCACTGGGTTTTTTCAACCAGATTCCCCTTCAACCTTCTTACCCGTTGGGGTGAAAAAACCATTTCCGTTAGTGATGATATCAAGGATTACCTTATTAAAAACTACGGTATACCTGCAGATAATATTAACGTTACAATTAACGGCATTGATACGGAGAAATTCTCCCCCACAGTTGATACCTCTGATATTATCAAAGAGTTCGATTTGAATACTGATTCATATAAAATTGTTTCCATAAGCCGTATGGATAAAGACCGTGCGGATATGGCGTTTTTCCTTACCGACCTTGCGCCAAAATTGGCTGAAAATATTCCTAATCTTGAAATCGTTCTTGTTGGTGGCGGTAACGTTTTCAACGAGCTTAAAGCAAAGGCAGATAAGGTCAACGCCGAAGCAGGCAGAAAAATCGTTACTCTGACAGGACCTCGTGCAGATATCAATAAATTTGCAGCTTTATCCGATATTTTCGTTAACGTTTCCCGTTCTGCTCTTGAGGCAATGGCTTGCGAAAAGCCCGTTATAATCGGCGGAAACGAAGGTTATATCGGTATTTTTGATAAAGATAAATTAAAAGTTTCTATTGATACTAACTTCTGCTGCCGTGGTTGCGAAATGGCAAACAGAGAAACCCTTTATAACGATATTATGAAAATATACTCCTCCGACGATGAGTATAAAAAGCATCTTGGAGAGTTTTCAAGAAGCACTATCAAGGAATATTATAGCGTTACAAAAATGGCTAACGATGCTCTTTTTGCGTATAATAGCTGCCTTCGTGACCACGACAGAAAGTATGACGTTATGCTTTCCGGCTATTACGGATACGGAAATATCGGCGATGAAACTTTGATGCATACTATTATAAACAAATTAAAATCAAAGAAACCTGATATACGAATCATTGTTCTTACCCATAAAAGAGATTCTTTCCTTGACGAAAATAATATTGACTCTATTTCAAGACTTAACCTTCTTAAAATAAGAAGCGCAATGAAGAAAACCCGTCTTTATATTAACGGCGGCGGAAGCTTATTGCAGGATTCAACAAGCACCAAATCTCTTATATACTATCTTCTTCTTTTAAAGACTGCAAACAAACTCGGTCTTAAAAC
>JAFZHO010000068.1 GCA_017554835.1 Clostridia bacterium | reverse complement strand
TTCTTTTTGTTAATAAAATGTTATAATAATTTTAATATAAATTTGATAAAATTGTATTATAATATTAAAAGAAAAATTTGGAGAGGAAAGAAAAAATAACTTATGTTGGAACTTAAAAACATAAAAAAGACCTATCGTATAGGCGATATTGAAACAAAAGCTCTCGACGGAATTTCCGTTGCATTTCGTGAAAAAGAGTTTGTTGCAATTTTAGGAACAAGCGGTTCGGGAAAAACTACCTGTCTTAATATAGTCGGCGGACTTGATAGATATGACTCAGGAGAACTTGTTATCAAAGGAAAAAAGACCTCGGATTTCAAAGATAAGGACTGGGATGCTTATAGAAATAACTCTATCGGATTTGTTTTTCAGAGTTATAACCTTATTATGCATCTTAGCATAGTTGAGAACGTTGAACTTGGAATGACTCTAAGCGGCGTTTCCTATGAAGAAAAGCATAGAAGAGCACTTGAAGTTTTGGAGCAGGTGGGGCTAAAAGACCATCTTCATAAAAAACCAAATCAGCTTTCAGGTGGGCAGATGCAGCGTGTTGCAATTGCGAGAGCGTTGGCAAACGACCCTGAAATTCTTCTTTGCGACGAGCCGACGGGCGCCCTTGATACTGCAACGAGTATTCAGATTATGGACCTTATAAAAGAGGTGGCAAAAGACCGCCTTGTTATTATGGTTACTCATAACCCTGAAATTGCCGAAAATTATGCAGACAGAATTATAAGATTCCAGGACGGAAAAATAATTTCTGATACTAATCCCCATCAGGAAAGACCAAAAGAAGATCAGTTCAAACTGAAAAAGACGAGTATGAGCTTTTTCACTGCTTTGAAGATTTCCTTTAATAATATCAGAACAAAAAAAGGCAGAACGTTCCTTACTTCCTTTGCTTCAAGTATTGGTATTATTGGAATCGCTCTTATACTTAGTCTTTCAACGGGATTTCAGACTCAGATAGATTTATTCCAGAAAGACGCTCTTGCAGAGTTTCCTATTCTTATAACTAAAAGCGCAATGGAACTAAATGCAGAAAATATTACCACTATGCAGGAGCAGATGATGAATAAAGGGACAACGGAAGAATTCCCTGATACAGATGGTGTTATTTTATACGATCCATCAGCAAATATTTTTTTGCATACAAATATTTTCACCGATGAGTATATAGATTACGTTGAAAAAGTTGACCCCGAAATTTGCAGCAGTGTAGGTTATACGAGAATAGTTTCCATGAATCTTTTGAGAGAAAAGGATGGCGAGGTTATTCCCGTTTCAATAAATTCTGCTTTCAAAACCCAGGATATGACCTCTATGACAAGCACAAGCGGAATGGGATTTTCTTCATATCCCGAGCAACTTAATAAGGAAGAAGCGTCCTATCTTGAAAAGAACTACGACCTTCTTGCAGGCGCATATCCTTCCTCGGAAAAAGAACTTGTCCTTGTTATAGACTCGAAAAACAGAATCGATTATAACGTATTAAAAAATCTTGGCTTTGAAACAGAAAACGTGGAAGAAATAGATTTTGATGAAATTATCGGAACAGAGCTAAAAATAATTTCAAATAACGATTTCTACGTTAAAACTCCCATGAATTCTTATATGCCGGGTTCGGATTATAGAAAAATGTATGATTCCGAAGAGAGTATAAGCGTTAAAATCTCAGGAATTCTTCGTCAGAAAGAGGACGTTGAGGTTGCTCTTCTTGGTAACGGAATCGCTTATAGTGATAAATTGACTTCTCTTGTTGCTGATATGAGCAAGAATTCCGATATAGTAAAAGCCCAGAAAGAAAGCGATATAAATATTATAAATATGCAGCCCTTCAAAGAGGGAGAAAAAGAGCAGATGCTTTCTTATCTTGGAGCAGATGCAACGCCATACGTTATAATGCTTTTCCCAAAAGATTTCGACTCAAAGGATTTGATACTTTCTTATCTTGACGACTATAACGAGGGCAAAGAATCTGAAGATCAGGTAATTTATTCCGACCTTGCGGGAACAATGTCCAATATGACGGGTGGTATAATGGATGCAATAACTTTGGTTCTTGTTGCTTTTGCGGCGATTTCTCTTGTTGTAAGTCTTATTATGATATGTATCATAACTTATACCTCAGTTCTTGAAAGAACAAAAGAAATCGGAATTTTAAGAGCCCTTGGCGCAAGAAAGAAAGATATAACAAGGGTTTTCGATGCAGAGACTTGTATTATAGGAGTATTTTCGGGAATTTTGGGAGTTGTAATTTCGGGACTTTTGACTATACCCATTAACTCCTTCCTGCTTGATATGACGGAGCTTGAAAACGTTGCGAATCTTAGACCTGAGCATGCGTTGCTTCTTGTTGTTATAAGCACCATTCTCACCATTATAGGAGGCCATATCCCTGCAAAAATGGCATCCAAAAAAGATGCAGTTGAAGCACTCAGAAGCGAATAATAATAAAACCACGACTCTTTTATATAAGGTCGTGGTTTTTTATTGACAAATAAAGACGGTATTGATAAAATTACAAAGGTTAAGGAGGAGATATAATGGAAAATAAAATTAAACGTCTGAAATTATCCTGCTATTCTGCCAACGTTGCAATGGCCATAGTGGGAAATATTTCGCCTATACTTTTTATAACCTTCAGAAATCTTTATGGAATTTCTTATTCTCTTCTTGGGCTGCTTGTTGTTATAAATTTTGTAACTCAGCTTTTTGTAGATTTAACTTTTTCTTTCTTTTCTCATAAACTCAATATCCCAAAGGTAGTAAAATTCTCGCCACTCATTACTATTTTGGGTATGATTATTTTTGCCGTTGTTCCTGTTTTGATGCCTTCGTATGCATATGCAGGGTTAGTGGTGGGAACTATTGTTTTTTCTGCTGCCTGTGGATTTAACGAGGTTTTAACGAGCCCTATAATTGCCTCTATTCCGTCAGATGACCCCGATAAAGAAATGAGTAAGCACCATTCGGTTTACGCCTGGGGGAGTGTGGGGGCTATACTTTTCGGAACTTTGTTTTTAATGCTTTTCGGGGAAGAAAATTGGTATATTCTGATGTTTCTTCTTGCTTTGGAGCCGTTATTTTCCTTTATACTATTTTTGGGAGCAGAAATACCGAATTTGCAGCCCGACGAAAAAATTTCGGGAGTATTCAAAATTCTCAAAAATCCTACCTTGTGGATTAGTGTTACCGCTATATTTTTAGGCGGAGCGGCAGAATGCACTATGGCTCAGTGGAGCTCAGGTTATATCGAAAAAGCCCTTCAGATTCCAAAGGTATGGGGAGATATTTTCGGAGTTGCTCTTTTTGGAGTAATGCTTGGACTTGGTCGCTCTCTCTATGCCAAATACGGAAGAAATATCACGAAAGTTCTTCTTTGGGGAAGTATAGGCGCCACTTTATGCTATCTTGTTGCCGCTTTGTCGGATATTGCGTTTATAGGACTTTTTGCCTGCGCGTTTACGGGATTTTGCACTTCTATGCTTTGGCCGGGAAACCTTGTCGTTGCTTCGGATAGAATACCAAATGGCGGAGTTTTCGTTTTTGCTTTGATGGCATCGGGCGGAGATTTGGGCGCTTCTGTGGGGCCTCAGCTTATTGGGGTTGTAACGGATGTTGCAATGGCAAATTCAAAGATAATTTCCCTTGCCCATAAAATGGGCCTTGCCCCCGAACAACTTGGAATGAAACTTGGTATGCTTATTGGAATGCTATTCCCACTTGCCGCTATATTCGTTTTCTGTCATATACATAAAAAAGCACTTCGTAAGAAGTGCTTTTTTGGTGCGGACGGTGGGACTTGAACCCACACGAAAGTACTTTCACTAGCCCCTCAAGCTAGCGCGTCTGCCTATTCCGCCACGACCGCATATTTAGAACGCTTGTAATTATAACAATATACATTTTATTTGTCAATATATTTTTCATAAACATAATAAATTTCTGCTGTTTGCAAGAGACCTTACATATAGCAGAAATTTATTATAGTGGAAAATACCTTGTTTTTAATGTATAATATAGAAAATGTTTGTTTTTTAAAGAGGAGATGCATGATGTTTAAGAAAGAATGGGAG
>JAFZHO010000067.1 GCA_017554835.1 Clostridia bacterium | reverse complement strand
GGTGCTTTTTCTCCCTTTTCATAGCAGGACATAATCTCTTTTATCTGATTTTTGCTCTCAACAGAAAAATCAAAAACAAAAAAGTCTGCCCCAATTTCTTTATAATCCTCTTTATCGCCAAGGTAAATGGGCTTTTCGTTTCGAAGAGAATTTTTGCACCCGTATTCTCTCATAAGGTGAAATCTGTTTTGCATTTTGTCTGAAAGAATGATTTCTCCCTTTTCGCACTTACCATTATGGCATCCCATATTGTTTTTTATAATGCAATTTTCGAAAATCATTAATGGAAGCTTAGAATAAACCAAAACCCCGCAGGGAATATGTTTTTTTAAGTCCCGTATTCTTGGAAAAGAAAGTTCATAGGATAAAACCCCATAGTCAATTCCCTCTTTTTTGAGAAAGAAGAGGGCTTCGGAATTTGTTATATTAAAAGAATAATCAGAGAAAATCTCAAATTCTTCCCCTTTTATCATTTCAAGGTGGGAAATATTCGTTATCATAACTTTTTTAATGCCCAAAGATTTCAACTTTTCAAAATCCTTCTGAAAAGCTTCTCTCATATCGTCTTTTACTATACGGGGAAGTCTTATTCCAAGAGATTTTTTGCTATTTAGTTTTTCAAAGACCTCAAAATTCTCAACTGCGGACAAAAAGTCAATGAATATTTCATCAAAAGACTCTAAAAGTTCCTCATCAATAGTATTTATATCGTAGAAGCACCCCACCTTTTTGAAATGGGGGGTCTTTTTTTCTTTTGCTACTTTTTCGGTTATTCCCGTAGGTTTTCTTAATTTCTTAAAAGAATCGAGGATTTTCTCTTCGAGAAGCTTTATTCCCTCTCTTCTTAATTCGTTAAGTTTTCCCGCAGGGATAAAAAGCCCGTCGTCAAGGTCTCCCGAAATTTCGGATAGACAAAAGGCAGTATCCCCAAGTTTCGAAAAACTTTTTTCAACGTCGGCTTTTGTTATGGCCTTGTTGATGGCTTTTTCAGGAACTTCTCCATATATTTTGGAAGAAAGTTCTCCAAGAGAAAATTCAGCAAAGACTTTTTCGTCGTTTTTAATGCTGTAATTTATGTTTATTTCCCGTCTTTTTTCAATATTCAGAAATTCTTTCTCGTAGTCGAGAATCTCTTTTTCCGTTTCGCCGATTCTAACGCCAAACATATCCTTTGAAAGTTTATTTTCAAAGTATCCTTTGGTAAACCCCTGCCTTGAAAAGACCTTTTCAAGATATTTTTCATCTTTTAGTTCATAACCCGTTTCAAGTGCTTTTTTATAAGTTCTCACCGCAGAGGAAACGTATTCGGGTCTTTTCATTCTTCCCTCTATTTTAAAGGAATGAACACCCAATTCGCTCAGCTTTTTAACCTCGCTTAAAAGGCAGTTATCCTTCAAACTGAGAAAATATCCCTTTTTCCCCATGAGATTATATTCCTGACGGCAGGGCTGAGCGCATTTGCCTCTATTTCCCGACCTTTCTCCTGCAACGGAAGAAAGATAGCACTGCCCCGAATAACTCATACAAAGCGCCCCGTGGACAAAAACCTCTATTTCGCAGGAGGTATTTTTCACTATATATTTTATATTTTCAAAAGAAAGTTCCCTTGATAAAACTACCCTTGAAAAACCAACTCCCTCAAGATATTTCACGCCCTCAAGGTTATGGCAGGTAAGCTGAGTGGAAGCGTGAAGCTCCATCTGGGGACAATTTTCCTTTATAATTTCCACGGCACCTAAATCCGTAACGATAAAAGCATCAACGCCGATTTCTTCCAAAAATTTTATAAGGTTGATAAACTCTTCTTTTTCTCTATCAAAAAGAAGAGTATTAAGGGTTATATAAATTTTAACGCCACGCAAATGGGCATACTTCACCCCATGGCAAAGTTCTTCTCTCGAAAAGTTTTTTGCAAAAACTCTGGCGTTAAAATCTCCTGCACCAAGATAAACCGCATCTGCGCCGTTATTAACCGCCGCTTTTAACGCATCAAAGGACCCTGCAGGCGCCAAAACCTCTCCTTTATAGTTTTTCATAGTTTATCACCTTCCTTTTTAAGTATATCAAATTCGAGACAAAATGTAAACTTTCACGGACAACGTAAGTTTTTAAAAATTTTTCATATTATATACTGTCAGGAGTGATATATATGTTACCAATTTTACTTTTTGCAGCGGCAAATTTTGCCTGGTTTATTCTCTATATTCAGGGGGAAAATTTTAAAAAGCCCCTTTCTGCAAAGGAAGAAAAAGAATACCTCATAAAAGCAAAAGAGGGCGATAAAGAGGCAAAAAATCTTCTTATTATACATAATCTTCGCCTTGTTGCCCATATCGTTAAAAAATATTATTCTTCTACAAACGACCAGGATGATTTAATCTCCATAGGAACTATCGGACTTATAAAAGCCATAAATTCCTTCGATTATACTAAACCCGTTCGTCTTTCCACCTATGCTTCAAAATGTATCGAAAACGAAATTCTCATGCATCTTCGCAATCAGAAAAAACTTGTTAACGAGGTTTATATTTCCGATCCCATCGATACGGATAAGGAGGGTAACGTTCTTACTCTTATGGATATTATAATTACCCCCGATAATATCCTTGATACCGTTTATCAGAATATCCGTAGCGAAAAACTTTTGCAATGCATTGAAAATTTATCCCAAAGAGAAAGAGAAATTATAATTTATCGTTACGGACTTTTGGGATTACGGCCTCTTCCTCAGCGGGAAGTAGGTAAAAAACTGGGAATTTCCCGTTCCTACGTTTCACGAATTGAAAAAAAGGCCCTGCAGGACCTTAAACATATGATGGGAAAACTTTCTTCGGAATGATTTTTGTATATTTCTCCTTAAAAAAGTCAACTATAACTATATAGACTTTTTTCCAAGGAGATTTATATGAAAATAAGAAAAATCATACAACTTTTTTCCTTTTTCTTGCTTTTTGTAATATCAATAACATTTATCGCAACAAATATAACCCTTGTTCCCACCGAAGATGCTCTTTCAAAATACGGATCAAGGGGCGAGGAAGTCAAAAAAATCCAACGCGTCTTGAAAAACCAAGGACTTTATAACGGAAATATCGACGGTATTTTCGGCAAACAGACCCAGAACGCAGTGCGGACTTTTCAGAAAAATAACGGCCTTGCAGTTGACGGAATCGCAGGGCCAAAAACCTTAAAAGCTATGGGGATTTCCTCCTCGTCTTCCTCATCTTCAAACAGGGAAGGCGACGTTTATCTTCTTGCCCGGATTATTTCCGCAGAGGCAAGAGGAGAGCCATATAAAGGTCAGGTTGCAGTGGGTGCGGTTGTTTTAAACAGAGTTAAAAGTCCCTCATTCCCAAATACACTATCGGGAGTAATTTATCAAAAAGGGGCTTTCACTGCCATAACGGACGGGCAATTTAATCAGCCAATCTCCGATTCCGCCTATAAAGCGGCAAGAGATGCCCTTAACGGCTGGGACCCGACCAACGGATGCCTCTACTATTATAATCCAAAGAAAACCTCAAATAAATGGATGCATTCAAGGCCTATTATAACCGTAATCGGAAATCATAGATTCTGCAAATAAAAAATTTTTATAAAATAAAAAAAGGTTTGGTCAAAAGACCAAACCTTTTACTTTTTTATTACTGAGTAATACCGATTACGCATCCTGCGTCATCAAGGTAGATAGTTGCAATTGAAGTTGTTGCAGTATTTGTAACACTATTATTAACAGTATCATCACAGAAAGCAGATTTATAAAGAGTAACAACTTTCTGATAAGAATTATTTGAGTCAACAACCTCAGTTATAAGAACGTCAACAGTATTAGCGTCTGCTTTTACGATAGTTCCGTAAATAGATTCTGCAGCACCGTAGATATAACGGCTACCGTTGAATCTCTTAATACCGTAAGAAGCGTTCTGAAGTGCGATAGATGCATCTGCAAGAGGAACTTCTACGTCAGCACCGGAAACAAGTGAATGTCCGTATAGTTTTTCTGCGTCTCCACCGCCGATATAGAAGATATCATCGCCTTTATCTTCGGCATTGATAACTGCGATAGCGCCTGTTCCATCATAGTAAACAGTTGCTTCTGCTCCAGCAGGAACTGCTTTGCCGTTATCTTTGAAGAAAACGGATTTTTCCAGTGTTGTCTCGCCGATAGCAAGAGTGGAAGCAGTGATATCAGATAGAGTTCCTGATACTGATTTTGCTTCAGTTACGCGAAGTTCGCTTCCGTAATCGCAATATTTTACGATATCACCAACGTTAACGCTGATATCAGTTTTCAAAGTAGTAACGTCGTAAGTAGTGATTTCGTCAAGATAGTAATCGTAGAATTTGATTACGCCTGATGCGTTTGAAAGAACTTTACCAAGTCTATATTCAAATGCATAGAAGTAGTCGATAGCCATATCGCCGTCCATATCAACTATTGTAATCTGCATTTCAGGTCTATTTGTTATAGTTTCCATAGATGCTACGTCTTCTCTTGAAGCAGTATTGAAGATTTCGTCGAAGTTATAAGCGTAGTTTTCTGGCCATTTATTATAGTTAAGGAATTTTTTAGTTCCATTTGTAAGATAAATTCTATTTGTGCTATTACCTGCAACGGCATAGTAAGAACCATAGCTCATTTCATAGAAATGACCTTTTTTACCGATATAGAACATATTCAAAACTTCGTCATCGTTAAAATAGAAAGTCTGAGAAACGGTAACGGATGGTTCCATATAGAAGATAGGTTCGTCAGCTGAATAAACGCCTGAACCATCAAGGTCTGCATAACTTAAAACAACGCGGTAACCAACGTAAGCATCGTAGTCGCCGGCGATTTTAACGTCTGCGCCATTGCTTAGAAGAACGTCGTTTTCGATTTTATGACCCATTGGGTTATTCTTTGTTCCAAGAACGATAGCAGTTCCCATGGTATTGATATTATATTTCAAAACGCCGAATGGTTCAGAATATTCGTTAGGATTCTTTTCGCTTGTTACAAGGAATGATAGTGGTGGATAGTCAAAAATAATGTTATAAATTATCTGAGCTGCAACGTCACGGGTAAGAACTGAATCATATGCTAAATCATAGTAATAATCAGTATAACCGTTAGAGTTTGTGTAAGATAGGATACCTGCGTTCTCAAGAGCAACGAAGCTTCCTTTTGGACCATATAGGTAGTTAGGATCATCGGGGTTTGGCTCTTCAAAACCAAGTCCTTTTGCAAAAAGAGCAGCATATTCGCCGATAGTTGCCGGCTGATTATAGTTAAAGTTTACGTTATCGTATTTTTTCATAACGCCTTCTTTAATGAAATAATCAATTGCTTTTTTAAGTTCTTCGTCGTTTTCTTTTGAAACGTCTTCGAAAACGTCTTTAATATTAGTCTCAGTAGTAACGTCTACTCCTTCGATAAGGCCGTCACCGGTGATAACTTTATAAGCGATTTTAACGATATCGCCTCTGGTCAAAATTCCATCAGGACGGAATTTGCCGTCAACATAACCTGGGATAAGTCCCATATTTGAGCAAACAGCGATAGGTTTAACTGCTTCAGTAAACTCGTATGTGCTATCTGCGAATGGAGTTATAAGGTCAGCAGCGCTTGCAGGAACTGCAAATGCAGAAACCATCATAACTACGCAAAGAATCATTGCTAATAATTTTTTCATTTTTATTACTCCTCTCAAGTAATAGTTTTATGGTTCAATTATATTTAATATGATAGAATTTGTCAAAGCTTTTGAGGAAATTGTAACATAACTGTAACATAACAGCAAAAACCCCCACTAAAAAGTGGGGGTTTCTATAGTTTCTATGATAAAGCTGCTGTTACCATTTTGATAATTTCGCATCTTAGGATTTGTCCTTCGGGGTTAATGATATAACCGCCTTTTCCGTCGGGGTTTCCGTCAACTATCTTGTTATGAACAAGGTATTTGATATTATCAATAAACCAGGTTGCGATTTTATCTTTATCAACGAATTTAGAAAGATCAGTTGCTTTGTAGTCTTCGCTCTTATCAGTAATCTGCATAGCACGGGAGAAGATTGCAAAAAATTCCTGTCTTGAAATTGAGTTATTACCGTTCAGGTATAGT
>JAFZHO010000066.1 GCA_017554835.1 Clostridia bacterium | reverse complement strand
GCTCTCCCCATATTATATATCCCGCTTTGTCGCAATGGTATATAAATCTTTTTTCAAAAACTTTTTGATGAAGTCTGGCACCATCAAACCCTAAATTCGTGGAGAGAATAATATCATTTTTAAGCATCTCATCGTCTTTAGCAGTATAAATACCATCGGGATAAAAGCCCTGGTCAAGAACTGTGCGCAGAAAAACCGGCGTATTATTAAGCAAGAACTTATTATCTTTAATAGAAACTTCTCTCATACCGAAGTAGCTTTTTAAAACGTCTTTATCAAATCTAATTTCAAGATCATAAAGTCTGCCGTTACCTATCTCCCATAGATGCAGCTCTGAAAGGAAAATCTGAGCAGAAAATGTGCCGTTTTCTACGGTGATTTTTGTTTGACCGGTAGGTTTTCCTTCATAAGAAGATATTAATTCAAGTTCACCGCTTCCAAAAACCTCTCCCGTAACGGTAAGTATGCCGTTTGTGATATCAGGATAGTATTTGCAGGATTTTATATATTTTTTTGGAACGAACTCAAGCCAAACCGTCTGCCAGATTCCCGTAGTTCTTGTATAAAAGCAATCATGGGAATTATATTCCATACACTGCTTACCACTTGGTTGCTGCAAGTTTCTGACATCATCCTCTGCGATAACAAATATAACGTTTTCTCCCACATTAACAAAAGACGTTATATCAACCTTAAACGATGAATAACCCCCGATATGTTCATCAGCAAAATTACCGTTAACATATACGTAACTATGAAAATCAACTGCGCCAAAATGCAAAAAAACGTTCCCTTTTAATTCTTCCTCAGTCAAAGTGATAATCTTTCTATAGCATACCGATGGTATGAAATCAGTATATCCAATTCCCGAAAGAATACTTTCAGGGCAAAAAGGAAGAATTATCTTTTTTTGAAAGAGCGCCCTTTTTATAAAGTTCTTTTTCTCTTGCGCTTTTCCCGAAGTCAAAATCAAATTCCCATTCTCCGTTCAGGTTTCGCCAGTTTTTTCTCTCCCACTGAGGATTGGGATGTTCAGGCCTTGGAATATTCATATCATCGTCTCCGTATCATAAAAAATATATTATAGTATAAAACGATTCATATAAAATTTCAATGATAATTTTATTTATAATCGTTAAAAATGCCACCCCTTCGGGTGGCATTTTTTATTACATATATTTTTTAACGCTATCGGGAACTTCCGCAGGATCTGCAGAAACTGTTATAACGAATTCCTCGGTATCGGTGATTTTTTCGCTTATTTTATCAAGGAAAAATCCGAATCCTTCCATATCGTCGTTACAAATTTTTGTTATAGAATCGATAAATATAGATTTTATATCATAGTTTGATGCAATCATACCTGCAACAAAACCGTATAATGATTCATAATTATCAACACCGAATTCCTCAGTATTAACAAGACGGGCTTTATGAGAAATATCATAAGTAAGTTTTACGCCTTTCTCGATACAAGCAACGCTGCCCTCTTTTTCTTTAACTGCCTGGTTAACAAGGTCAATAAGAGTTTTAGTTTTACCGAAACCTTTTTTACCAACAATCAATTTTATCATAAATGATTCCTCCTAAAAGTTTTTACTTGGATTTACCAATTACATTATACAATATTATCAATTGTTTTTCAATAGTATTTGTGTAATTTTAATAAAAAATTTTATAAACCTAATCTTTTTTCAAGAATTTCTTTTCTTTCCTCATGGCCGGGTTTTCCAAGAAGAGCAAACATATTCTTTTTATATTCCTCTACTCCGGGTTGGTCAAATGGATTTACCCCAAGAAGATATCCTGAAATTCCGCAGGCCTTTTCAAAGAAATAGATAAGTTGTCCCAAATTTTCCTCATCAGCTTTATCTATTTCAATAACGATATTCGGAACTCCACCATCTGCATGGGCAAGAACAGTTCCAAGGAACGCTTTATCGTTTATGTAATCAACGGTTTTATCTTTAAGGAAATTCAGACCGTCGCCGTTATTATCTTCTTCCTCGATAATGATATCTTTTTTGCTTTGCATAACTTTCAAAACAGTTTCAAACATAAGTCTTGTTCCGTCCTGAATAAACTGACCAAGAGAATGCAAATCAGTTGAGAAGTTTGCAGAAGCAGGGAAAATACCTTTCTGGTCTTTTCCTTCGCTTTCGCCGTAAAGCTGCTTCCACCACTCTGAAAACATTGTAAGCGCCGGCTCGTAATTTATAAGCATTTCAATACTTTTGCCTTTTCTATGGAAAATATTTCTCAAAGCAACGTATTTTAGGCAAGAATTTGTAAGTTCCTCGTTATCAAATGCCTTTTTAGCATCGGATGCGCCTTTCATAAGTTTATCAATATCAGCGCCTGAAACTGCAATAGGCAAAAGGCCAACAGCGGTAAGAACAGAGAATCTTCCCCCAACGTCATCGGGAACAACGAAAGTCTCATATCCCTCTTCATCGGCAAGTTCTTTCAAGGTTCCTCTTTCTTTATCGGTTGTAACGTAGATTCTTTTTGCTGCTTCTTCTTTTCCATATTTATCTTCCATAAACTTTCTGAAAAGGCGGAAAGCAATAGCAGGTTCGGTAGTTGTTCCTGATTTGGAAATTACGTTTATAGAAACTTCTTTACCCTGGCAGATGGATAAAATTTCGCTCAGATATGAGGAAGAAATATTATTCCCTGCAAAGTAAATATCAGGAGTTTTTTTAGTTAAATTATTATACATAGGAGAATTCAAAAATTCAATAGCAGCTCTCGCGCCAAGATACGAACCACCAATACCGATAACAATCAGAATATCAGAATCCGAGATGATTTTATCTGCGGATTTTTTTATTCTTGAGAACTCCTCTTTATCATAATTATCGGGAAGGTCTATCCAACCAAGAAAATCGTTTCCCTTGCCCTCTCTGCTATTCAAAACAGACTGGGCAGCTAAAACCTCTCCCCAGATATCGTTGATTTCTTTTTCATTCACAAATGTTTTCAGATAACTTTCGTTTAGTTTAATACTCATTTTTTACATCCTCTACATTTTATAAAATATTTTTTTGAAATTTAAAATAAAATAATCATAAAAATTCAATTCATCAACATTTGAAGCAGCTCTTATAAAAGACTTATGAAGTTCTTTATTATCAAGCATATATATAATTTCGCCCACTTTTTCATCCTTATAAACAGGGGCTTTAATGCTTTCTTTAACGTTGATTTGAACCTTTATTTTATTTTCCTGCCCTTTTTTAACGAGAATTCCCTCTGTGTTTTCAGGAATTCCCCGGCAGATACTTTCTTTTCCCTTTTTTACTATTATATCATATTTTTTAGAAATGTCATTATTAATATAAAAACTATAATTTGCAAATCCATAATCAAGCAGCGTGGAAGCATCAGAAAACCTCTCTTTTGAAGTCTCGCATCCCAAAACAACGGCAATAAGAGAGAGATTATCCCTCGTTGCAGTTGCCGAT
>JAFZHO010000065.1 GCA_017554835.1 Clostridia bacterium | reverse complement strand
TAGCGGATACGGGCGAGGGAGATAGAAAGTCAACCGTTATGATTTATACGGGATATGGTTACGGTGATGGATATAAAAAAGGGGATATAAGAGATATTAAGATAAATAACGTTATATCTGAGTTTTCGGAATATGCGCTTAAAATCGAATGTGATGCAGAAAACATTACCTATGAGAATATTATTCAGAATAGGCCTTACTGCGAGGCCATTTTTGAAAACAAATAAAAAAACGGTTGCTTTAGCAACCGTTTTTTATATAATGATTTTTTCTTCCAAAGAAAGAATAAACAAATCCTGCTCCTTTGCAGTGACGTCTTTCACCGTTTGCCAGATATTATCAGGGTCGTTTTCGGGGGAAGGCATATGCAAAAGAATGATTTTATCGGCACCAAGGGCTTTGGTTTTGGAAAAAGCCGAGGCAGTTAAAGCATAGGCAAAGGAAGAGATAACTATATCGATTTTGGGAAGTGATAACTTCTCAAAAACGGTTGGAGATGCATCTCCCGTAAATAAAATTGTTTTACTGCCTTTAATAATATAGCTTACGTGCTTATCCTCGTGGTATTTGCCGATATGGCGAGTGGGAAAAGGCAAAATATCTATATTTCCTACTCTGATTTCACGATAATCCTCCGCCCTGAGAACAGGACGGAGGGTATTTTTTTGAAAACTTTCAGCAAAACCTTCATCATAGTGGTCGGCATGCTGATGGGTGAACGCCAATACGTCGGGTGGATTTTTAAGAAGGTTCTCTCTTATATGCGGGGGAGTTCCAAGATAGGTTTTATAAGGTGGACATACCCCATCAAGCAGAATATTCTGCCCATCCATACTGAGAAGAACGCCGGCGTTTGCCGTTCTTAAAATCTCCATTATACGCCCTGAGCAGCGCGGCGAAGTGCTTCTGCCTCGGTGCAACCGTTCTGAGCCATATAGCCGGGAAGTGGCAATACTTTTTCGTGGATTGCATCCAAAATCCAGCTTGCCTGTGGGAAGAAGAATTCGTCAAATTCGAATGGAGGAGTTATCCAGTTACGAGCGCCAACAACAACTGCAGGAGCATCAAGGTCATCGAAGCAAAGCTCGGTGATTTTCTGAGCGATATCGTTCAGGAATGAACCACGAGCACAAGCATCGGAGCAAAGGATTACTCTGCCTGTTTTACGAACGGATTCAACGATTTTTTCATATTTCAAAGGAACAAGTGAATGAAGGTTTATAACGTCTGCTTCAAGACCGTATTTTTCGCTTAGTTCTTTTGCAGCGTCCATAGCGCGATATAAGGTTGCGCCAACAGTAAGAATAGTGATATCTTTACCATCACAAACTTTGTTAACGTCGCCGATTTCGATTTCGTAGCGTTCTTCGGGAACTCCGCCTTCGTGGAACTGCTCGCCAACGTCGTAGATTCTCTGGCTTTCAAAGAACACAACGGGGTCAGTGCCTTTAAGAGCAGATTCCATAAGACCTTTTGCCTCCCAAGGAGTAGCAGGGAAGCATACTTTAAGTCCCGGAATATGAGCGCAAAGTGCAGTCCAGTCCTGGCTATGCTGAGCGCCGTATTTGGAACCTACGGAAACACGAAGAACAACAGGCATCTTCAAAATGCCGGCAGACATTGACTGCCATTTTGACATCTGGTTGAAAATCTCATCTCCTGCGCAACCGATAAAGTCGGCATACATAAGCTCAACGATAGCACGACCACCGGAAAGCGCGTAGCCAACTGCAGTGCCCACGATAGAGCCCTCTGCAAGAGGAGAGTTGAATAGTCTGCAATGAGGGAACGCATCCATCATTCCACGATAAACTGCGAAAGCGCCACCCCAGTCACGACAGTCTTCACCATAAGCGATAAGGGTTGGATCTTCGTAGAAACGGTCATAGATAACCTCGGAAAGTGCATCACGAAGGTTATACATTTTCATCTTTGAAACGGGTTTGCCGTTTTCGTCGATAACGTTTCTTGTTTTGCTCTTGATTTTCTTATAACCTTCGGCTTCTTCTTTTGGAACGGTAACTTCAGGTTCTCTATCATCAAATTTTTCTACTACCTGGTTGGAGAACATTAAGCGTTCAACAACTGCAGGGTCTTTTTTGAAGTCGCAGTAAGGGCTGATTTCGGGATCTGCTGCCGCTTTGCATATCATAGTCATACGCTCAGAGGTTTCTTTTAGGATAGCGTCAACTTCTTCCTGAGTCATAACGCCTGCTTCGATAAGTTTTGCAGGATATGTCAAAAGCGGGTCAACTTCTTTCCAAGCGTCGATTTCTTCTTTTGTTCTATATGCGTTCTGGTCAGAAACTGAGTGGCCTGAATAACGATATGTAACTGTTTCAAGCATAACGGGACCCTGACCGTTTCTTAGAAGCTCCAATTTACGCTCCATAGCATCAATAACTGCAAGTGGGTTATAACCATCAACAGTTTCTGCGTGGAACTGAGTGGGGCTAACGCCTGACGCAATACGGGACATTCTATCCTGGCCCATAGTTTCGCCACGGGTCTGGTCACCCATACCATAAGAGTTATTAAAGATATTATAAAGGATTGGCATACCATCGTTATGGGATTCCCAAAGGGTTTTATACTGGTCCATAGCAGCAAAGTTAAGCGCTTCCCAAACGGGACCTCTCGCCATAGCCGCATCACCAACGTTACAAACAACGATGCCTTTTTTGTTATTTACTTTTTTGAATAGAGCAGCACCGGTTGAAATAGTTCCTGATCCACCAACGATAGCGTTATTTGGGTAGATACCAAAAGGTAGGAAGAAAGCGTGCATTGAACCGCCCATACCCATATGGAAACCGGTTTCACGAGCAAAAATCTCGGATAAAGTTCCGTAAAGGATAAAACGGATAGCAAGCTCTTTAACGTCTTTACATTCGCCAAGTTTTTCAGTTGAACGAAGGCATTTTCCCTCAAGGAAGTTTTCCATAACGTCCATTAACTGCTCGTCAGTCATTTTATTGATAGTTGAAAGTGCTTTTGCAAGGATTTCTGAATGAGAACGGTGAGAACCAAAAGCAAAATCGTTCTCATCAAGAAGATATGCCTGACCAACGCAGGCAGCTTCCTGACCTGTTGAAAGATGGGCAGGACCTGGATAAGTATGGTCTATACCGTTATAAGAACCCTGAGTTTTGATAAGGTTAAGCATAGTTTCAAACTCACGCAAAACCGTCATATCACGGAATATACGGATTAAATCCTCTTTGGTATATTTTCCGGATTTGAGTTCTTCTTTGATAGTTTTGTTATATTGGTTTACGGGGATATCCTTGAAGGTTACTTTGCCCGGGGCAAGAACCTCTTCGGGACTTACAAATAAATTCTTTGGCATTTTATATTCACTCCTTAATCATAATTAATGAAAAATTGCTTCACGAATAATTTCTGCAACGGTAGGATGAGGGAAAACAAGCTTTTTAAGTCTTGATGGAGTAAGCTCGGTATCAACCATCATAGTCGCAGTCATAATTATCTCAGACGCGTAAGAGCCAACCATATGGCAACCCACAAGTCTTTGTTTCTCAGTATCAATAACTAATTTGATAAATCCTTTGCCACCTTCGGTTTCGGCAAGGTATCTTCCTGCGTAAGACATAGGAAGTTTAACCTCTTTAACCTTCATACCTTTTTCCTCTGCGGCTTCTTTGCTATAGCCAACGCTTGCAACCTCAGGATCGGTATAAATAACGGAAGGTATAACGTCATAACGCATTTCGTCTTTTATGCCAACCATATGGTTAACGGCAACCTCTGCCTCACGGTAAGCAGTATGAGCAAGCATAAGTTTTCCGTTACAGTCGCCAATAGCATAAACGCCGGAAATATTGGTGCAAAGATGACGGTCGGTTTTGATAGCGGCACGGTCCATTTCAAGAGAAAGAGCTTCAAGTCCGATTCCTGCGGTGGAAGGTTTTCTTCCCGCAGAAAGAAGAACTTTATCGCATTTGATTTCTTTCTTTTCGCCGTTTTCTTCGTAGATAACGCTATCTTTCTTTATTTCAAGCACCTTTGAGGAAAGTT
This sequence comes from Clostridia bacterium, assembly GCA_017554835.1. Lineage (GTDB taxonomy): Bacteria > Bacillota > Clostridia > Oscillospirales > RGIG7773 > RGIG7773. The sequence goes on along the minus strand of JAFZHO010000065.1, from coordinate 12,686 downwards.
TGAATTCCATTCCTTTTTTAACGAAAGCGTCGGTTAAGACTTTGCAAATTTCGGGGTCTGTTGCGCCTGCGATTTTTGGCATCATTTCGATAACGGTAACTTTTGTTCCCACACTTGCAAAATAATAAGCCATTTCAAGACCGATAACGCCACCGCCGATAACTACCATCTCTTTTGGAAGGGTTTTTTCATCAAGAACCTCGCGGTTAGTAACAACAAAGCCGTTTTCAAGACCTTCTTTAAGACCTGTTACAGGTGGAACAACGGTTTCAGAACCGGAAGCTATAACAAGGCGTTTACCTTCGTAAATATTTCCGTCTGCTTCAACTAAAAATCCGTTATCGCCACGGCCTTTAATAACTGCCTTTGCGGTAACAACTGTTACTTTATTTGCTTTCATAGTAGCGCCAACGCCTGAAACAAGGGTTTTAACGACTTTGTTTTTACGGTCGATAACCTTTGCATGGTCGTATTTAACGTTTTCAGCAGTAACGCCGAAAGCTTCGCTTTCTTTTGCGTGACGATACATTTTAGAAGAGTTCAATAGAGTTTTAGTGGGGATACAACCCTCGTTAAGACAAGTTCCCCCAAGGGCTTTCATTTCGAAAACCGCAGCTTTCAAGCCGTTCTGAGCTGCACGCTCGGCGCAAAGATATCCGCCGGGGCCGCCGCCTAAAACCAATACGTCAAAAAGTTCCATATTCGCCTCTCCTTATCTTGCAAGCAAAGTAGTAAAGTTTGCTAAATTCTGACCAAGCTCTTTTAAAAATCTTGAAGCGGGAGCGCCGTCAACTGCACGGTGGTCATAAGTTAAGCTAAGCCCCATAGCAGGATAAATCTCAATAGAACCGTCGGGAGCTTTACGAACACGGTCAATAGTGGTATCAACGCCTAAAATACCCGTCTGAGGTGGGTTGATAACGGGAGTAAAGGACTCAATTCCGAAAGAACCAAGGTTTGAAACGGTGAAAGAGCCACCCTGAAGAAGATCAGGATTGATATTACCTTCACGGCACTGAGCCGCAAGTTCTTTAGTTGCTTTTGAAATTTCAACAAGACTCATTTCGTCTGCGTGGAATATAGTTGGAACCATAAGTCCGCGTGGAGTATCAACTGCAACGCCAAGGTTAACGTGGTTGAATAGACGGATGCTTGAATCGTCAAGCATATGAGCGTTTAAGTCGGGGTGATTTTTCAAAGTGCGGGAAACCGCAAAAAGAATCATATCGCCAAGGGTGATACCTGATAGGTCGCCCTCGCAGTTTTTAAGCTGCTTTCTATATTGGAGAATAGCAGTTGCGTCAAATGAAGTGTTATGAGTAAGCTGCGCCATAGTTGAAAGAGAAGTATGCATTGATTTGCTGATAGCGCGGCGAATTCCGCTGAATTTAACGTCTTTATATTCTTCTTCGGAAGCTGCAGGAGCAGCAGCTTTTGCGGGAGCTTCTGCGATAGCAACGGGATTATCCATAAGAGTTCTCACGTCGCGTTCGATAATTCTGCCGTTAGGGCCGGTTGGAGTTGCCAAAGTGGCATCAACGCCTGCTCTTTCTGCAAGTTTTTTCGCACGGGGAGAAACTGCGGTTTTGCCCTCAATTGCAGTGGTTTCGGCAACGGGAGCTTTTACCTCTGCTGCTTTTGGTGCTTCTTCGGAAGCTGCAGGAGCAGGAGCTTCTGCTGATGCTGCGCCTTCGGGGCGAAGAGAGGAAACGTCATCCCCCTCGTTTCCAATAGCACAAACGTTCATAAGGCAGGGAACCTCATCTCCATCCTGGAAGAAGATTTCAAGAAGAGTTCCTTCCTCAGTTGATTCACATTCAAAACTTGCTTTATCCGTTTCGTAGGTGAAAAGAACGTCTCCTACTTTAACGGCATCGCCAATTTTCTTTTCCCATGAGCCGATAATACAACTTTCAACAGTTATACCGGCTTTGGGCATGATTACTGCATTTGCCAAAATAAATCCTCCTTACATAACCGTAAATATTATTTAATATGTTAAAAATATATTATACCACAGAAAATTATACTACAACCCATTTATAGTGTCAATGTATTAAATCCCGTGATATATAGATAAAAACCCTTTTTTCTTCAAATATTGACTAATGGAAAGAATGAGTTTAGAATTATAGTGAAAAGAGGTGTTGTTATGCTTTTGAAAATCGGAATTTATATAGAAACGTGCCATAATCCTTATCATAATCTTGGGGTGGAAAAGTATCTTTTTGATAACGTGGAGAAGGATACCGTCGTTCTCTATCTCTGGCAAAATAAAAATACCGTTGTTATCGGCAAAAATCAGAACCCTTTCAAAGAATGTCGGCTTGATATTCTGGAAAACGAGGGAGGAAAACTTGCCCGTCGGCTTTCGGGGGGAGGAGCCGTTTATCACGATTTGGGAAACCTTAATTTCACCTTTATCTGCCATAAGGATAATTATAACCTTGAAAAGCAGCTTGAAGTCATTAAAACTGCCTGCGCTTTTGCAGGGATAAAAACGGAAATATCAGGCCGAAACGACGTTCTAACAGAGGGCAGGAAGTTTTCGGGAAACGCTTTTTATAATTCGGGGGAAAAGGCCTATCACCACGGAACAATTCTTATTGATACAAATACGGAAAAAATGCAAAGGTATCTCACTCCCTCAAAGGCAAAACTTGAGGCAAAGGGAGTTTCCTCGGTGAAATCAAGAGTAGTTAATCTGAAAGAGCTTTCGAAAGATATAACTGCCGAAAAAATGGAAGATTATATGATAAAAGCATTTGAGTCGGTTTATGATAAAAAAGCAGAATTTCTGCCTTTGGTAAAGGATGAGAAAATCGAAAATTATACCAAAGAATTTTCTTCTTTTGAGTTTCTATACGGCAAAACTCCGCCTTATACAATTTCCTTTGAGAATAAGTTTTCCTGGGGAAATATTGAGATTATGCTTGATATTCAAAAAGGGGTTATAAAAGGCGTTTCGGTATTTACTGATGCTATGGATAATGAACTGCCTCAAAAGATAGAGAGGGCGCTAATGGGCGTATCTTTTTCAGAGAAAGAGATAGAAAAAGCGCTTTCAACTCAGGAAAATTCCCGGGATTTGATTTCTTTAATCAAGGACATAATTTAAAATATCTCTCATAGAGAGAGTCAATTTACTAAAAAACGGCCACGGAAAGTGGCCGTTTTTTTTAGTTTTCTTCTGAATGCCTTCTTTTCAAGCAGAAATAGGGCTTTTCGGCATGTTGCACAAAACGGGGAATGGAAATTTGTGTAATATTCACAAAGAAAATGTTAAAAGATTATTAAATATGAAAAAACAGAGGATATTTTATTGACAATGAAATGCGTTTCCTATACTATGAAATTGTAAAGGAGGAGATTTTATGAAAGTTAAAAGACTTTTGGCTACTGTTCTTATTTTGATAATGATGATGAATCAGCTTGCAGCTTGCAGTTTGAACCCTGCAAAGTCTGATAGTCCTTCCGGAGAAACAAGCGATGAGATTTCGGAAGAAACAACAAAAGAAATCGATTCCGATGATCTTTCGACAAATGAACTGAGTATATCCAAAGAAACTATAAAGTTTGTCAGAGGCGTGACCGATGCAAAATCCACTTTCAACGGAAAAACGCTGATTTTCAACGCGGCTGAAACATGGGGACATCCTTATAATAACAGAATGATTCTATATCCCTGGTTGAAAGAGCAGTATGGATTAAAGGTTGTGGCTAAACCTTCGGTATATTTGAGAGATACTCTTCAGAACGTTCAGGAAACCAAAGCAAGAATGCAAATCGATCTTATTGGCGTTTCTCATAATAACATGCCATCGGTATATTCCACAATGCGTCCTCTTAACAGCAAAATAAATCTTGATTATGCTCCAAAGGGCCTTGATCAATCCACTATGAACGCAACAAGAAAAGGGAACGACATAATGTATCTTCCTCAGTTGGGAAGCGAGGGTATTGCTTATAACGTTGAGAAATTCAAGAAGGCGGGGCTCGAAGAACCATACGATCTTCAGTTAAAGGGTCAGTGGACCTGGGATAAATTTGCGGAATATGCAAAATTCTTTACGGAAGATAATAATAAAAACGGCAAACCTGAAAAATGGGGTTTTGGTTCGTGGGACAGAACCTTTCACGAATTTGCTTTGACAAATAACGCTAATTATTATACGTATAACACGGACGGAACAGTAACCTCAAAGATATCAACAAGAGCGGTTACTAAGTCTATGGAATTTGTCAAAGAACTTTATTCAAAGAAAGCAATATATCTTTTCGGCGGTTTGGGTAATTATCCCGAATTTTATAATGATGAATCAATTGCAATGATTAAAATGGATATACCCCATAATCCAAAAGACCTTGTTTATGGTATGGTTGCAATGCCAAAAGGACCTGATAAAGGTAGCGAAAATATCGTGACTACTCTTGGAACAGGATACGGACTTCCCACCGATATGGTTGAGGAATCAAACGAAAAGGCGGCGCTTCTTTTCCTTGCCGTTATGCTTGACTTTAACAGAGAAAACAATATGAAAAGAATGAAGGAAGCGTATGACTTAAATCCAAGATGGGAAGAAATGTATGAAACTGTATACGGTGGCAAAACCCCGACAAAGATGCTTGTTCTATACGGAGTTGAAAATAGTGAGACTAAGATCAGTAGTATTAACAGCGCCATAAAAGACGATTCAAAATCGGTGATGAAAACCGTTCAGGAACTGGAAGGCAAATCCAACAAAAAACCGGAAGTGACAAAATTACCGGAAACCAGATAAAACGGTTGCGAAAGCAACCGTTTTTTTATATTGCGATTTTTTGAAAAATAGTATAAACTATAAAAAGTAAAAATGATTTTATATACTTGAATCTGATGCGAGGTAAAATATGAAAAACAAAAAAAGACCACTTCGTTGGGTGCGCCTTGATAATGCGGCAAAAATCTATCCCGCCGCAATAAAAAGAAATTGGAGCAACGTTTTTCGCCAGTCTATGACTTTATGCGAAGAGGTTGATGCAGAAATTTTGAAAAGCGCTCTTGATATTACGGTAAAAAGATTTCCCACTATTGCGGCACGACTTCGCAGAGGAGTTTTCTGGTATTATCTTGAGCAGGTGGAAAAAGCACCTCGCATAAGAGATGAAAAAAGCTATCCCATTTGCTTTATGAGCAAGGATGAGATGAGAAAATGCGCTTTTCGCGTTATAGTTTATAAAGAGAGAATTGCGGTGGAGTTTTTCCATTCTTTAACTGACGGCACGGGGGCAATGATTTTTCTTAAAACCCTTGTGGCAGAGTATTTAGAGCAAAAATATAATATAGAAATTCCTTGCGAGAACGGTATTCTGGACAGAAGAGAAAAACCAAAACCCGAGGAAATTGAAGATAGTTTTCTCAAATACGCGGGAAAGGTTGCCGCATCAAGAAAGGACACAAACGCCTGGGCTATGAGTGGTTCTATTCAGACGGACGGGTTTTTGAATCTTACCTGCTTTACTATGCCCGTGAAAGATGCTCTTGACCTTGCCCATAAGTATAACGTTACTTTGACGGTATTTATAAGCGCCGTAATGATGAAAGCACTTATAAATCTTCAGAACGAGAAAAACCCCGATATAACAAAGCATAAGAGGGTAAAAATTCTGATCCCCGTAAATCTTCGTTCTCTTTTTGAGAGCAAGACGTTGCGAAATTTCGCTATGTTTACCGTGCCTGAAATCGACCCTCGCATGGGAGAGTTTGATTTTTCTGAAATATGCAAAATAATTCATCACAAAATGGGCCTTGAAGTAACGCCGAAAAATATGGCCAGCGTTATTGCAACAAACGTTAACGATGAGAAAAATCTTCTTTTGCGCATTGTTCCGTTGCCTATAAAAAATATCGTTATGAAAGCGGTTTTCAATAGTGTTGGAGAGAAAAAATCCTGCCTTTCCCTATCAAATTTAGGTGCAGTTAAACTTCCTGAAATTATGATGGAATACGTTAAGAGAATTGATTTTATTCTTGGAGTTCAGGCGGCGGCGCCTTATAACTGCGGAGTTATATCATTTAAAGATACTCTTTATGTCAACTTTATCCGAAATATAAAAGAACCCGACCTGGAACGCCACTTTTTTGCAGTGTTGAGAGAAATGGGCGCCCGGGTTACCGTGGAAAGTAATAGAAACGAGAGGTGCTAAAATGTATTGTATAAATTGCGGTGTCAGACTTTGTGATACTGAGAAAAAATGTCCTTTATGTAATACTGTGGTTTATCATCCCGATATAAAGCAAAAGGACGTTACCCCTTTATACCCCGTTAATAAATATCCAAAACAAAAACCACCTTCAAGAACCTTTAACGGAGCGGTTTTGTTTCTTTTTCTTATCCCCGTTATTATAAGCTTTATATCCGATATGAAAGTAAACGGAAGAGTTACCTGGTTTGGGTTTGTGGCAGGAGCGATGGGACTTTTTTACGTTGCATTTGCCCTTCCTTTATGGTTTCAAAAACCAAATCCCGTAATTTTTGTTCCTGTTAATTTTGGGGCTATAGCGATTTATCTGGCATATATAAATTTTGCCATAAACGGCGACTGGTTTATAAGTTTTGCCCTTCCTGTTACGGCAGGAATCGGACTTATTATTACCACCCTCGTTACCCTCACAAGATATATCAAAAAAGGATGGCTTTATATTTTCGGCGGATGCGTAATTGGCTTTGGCGCTTTTATGCTTCTTGTTGAGTGGCTTTTGGTTTTGACTTTTGGAATTTCTTTTTACGGATGGAGTTTTTATCCTCTTGTTGCCTTTGTGCTTCTTGGAGGTATGCTTATTTATCTTGGAATCAATAAATCTGCAAGAGAAATTATGGAAAGAAAATTATTCTTCTAAAAAAACCCGCTTCGAAAGTTTTTCGGAGCGGTTTTTGTTGCACTTAATGGGGAAATATTGTATAATAAGCATATCTTATATGATTATGGAGGAAATTTTATGAATATAGTAGTTGCTCAGTCAGGAGGACCAACCTGCGTTATAAACGCTTCAATGCTTGGGGTTTTTCTGAAAGGAAGAGAAAGCGAAAAAATCGAGAAGGTTTTTGGCTCTTTGAACGGAATTGAAGGGCTTATAAACGATAATCTCGTTGACTTAACTGCTACTTTATCCGACGAGGACGTTGAGATTATAAGGCAGACTCCCGCAACGGTTCTCGGCTCTTGCAGATATAAGCTTCCCGATATGGAAAAAGATTCTGCAGTTTATGAAAAAATAGTAAAAAATATGAAAGCTCATAATATTTCGGCTTTCTTCTATATTGGCGGAAACGATTCAATGGATACCGTTATGAAACTTAGCAAGTATTTCGGGGAGAATAATCTTGATATTCGTGCTATCGGCGTTCCGAAAACCATTGATAACGACCTTGTTATAACGGACCATACTCCCGGTTTTGGTTCTGCTGCAAAGTATGTGACAACAACTATGCAGGAAATAATAAGAGACAGCAGCGTTTATTCTATGCCTGCCGTTACCATAGTGGAAATTATGGGAAGAGATACGGGTTGGCTTACTGCTTCTACCTCACTTTTGAGAGTAAACGGGGAAAAAGCGCCTCATCTTATTTATCTTCCTGAAAGAGAGTTTTCCGTTAATGAATTTCTTGATGATATAAGAGAACTTCATAAGAAGACGCCATCTGTTATCGTTGCGGTTTCAGAGGGAGTTGAAATTACTGACGAGGAATTTTCGGGAGATGATTTCAGATCCGGCAAGGTTGATAATTTCGGCCATAAATATATCGCCGGTATCGGAAAAGCTCTTGAAGAAATTATAACGAACAAAATCGGTTGCAAGGTTCGTTCCATTGAACTTAACGTTATGCAGCGTTGCTCATCTCATCTTGCTTCACTTCAGGATATAAAAGAGGCAGAGGAGGTAGGTCGCGAGGCGGTTTGCCTTGCACTTTCCGGATTTACGGGTAAAACCCTGGTATTTAACAGAGTTTCGAATAATCCTTATAAAGTGGAAATTTCTTCTGCCGACGTTTCAAAAATTGCAAATCAGGTTAAGTATTTCCCTGCTGAATGGATTAACGAAAAAGGGAATAATATAAAAGACGAAGCCATAGAATATTTTCTTCCTTTGATTCAGGGCGACCTTGAAATCAAAAAGGAAAACGGGCTTCCAAAGCATTATATTATTGAAAAATAAAGGAATGATTCAAAGGCAAAATGATTAAAAACCTCAAAGAAAAAATTTATTCCGAAAAGGAAAGTATTATTTTTTGTTTGGGTTGTTGCTTGGTTATAGGATTTATTGCCCACGGTTTTGCATTCACTGATACTAATTTTTCCCATGATTCTCTGGCAGGAATTTTTGCCTCAAAGGCAGAAAAGGACGTCAAATTCGTTCTTGGCAGATTTATTGTTCCTCTTTATCAGGGGATTTTCAGAAAGGGATTTGCTCTTCCCTGGCTTATAGGAATTATTTCGCTTTTCTTTATTGGACTTACGGTTTTTGTTATAACTAAACTTTTTGATATAAAGTCAAAACCCGTTATAGTTCTTATTGCAGGGGTAATGACAACAAACATCGCAGTCATCTCACAGACGGCAACCTATCTTTTTGAACTTGATTGCAATATGTTTGCTCTTTTTTGTGCCGTTTTGTCCGTTTATTTCTGGAGCAAAGGGAAAAGCGTTATAGATTTTTGCCTTTCCGTTTTGTTTATGCTTATCTGTATGGGAATTTATCAGAGCTATGTTGCCGTTGCCATCGCTCTTATTATGATGGATACCATATTCAGACTTATGGAAAACGAAAAAATCAGCAAAATAATGCTTCGTGTTGGCAAGGGAGTTTCTTATATCGGGGTTTCTTTTATTGCCTATGATTTTTTAAGCAGATATATCTGCAAGAGAAACGGCCTTGAAATTATGGAGCGCGCTGATATTTTTGTCTTCGAAGAGGGAGAAAATATATTTAATGCCATAGGAAAGCTTATTGGCAAGGCCTATCTTTCGTTTTTTAATTTGCTTTGTAATCAAAGGGTATTTGGAGTTATAATTCTTGTTATATGTATTATTATGGCAGTAGTCGCAGGAGTTTTGCTCATTTATCTTTTTATTACGAGAAAAATCAAATGGGTGAATAAGATTTTTATTCCCGTTGTTTTGGTTTTAATGCCCCTTGGAATGAACGTGGTTTATATTCTCGCAAGAGGATTTATCCACGATCTGATGACCTTTTCGTTCTTTTTGACCTTTGTTTTGTTTATACTTTTTGTTTATAAAATCGTGGATAAATTTTTGCCGGATTTGAATTTTATTAAAGGGATTTCTCTTTTGTTGGTGGCAATTCTTATATGGCAGAATATTCTTATTGCAAATACCCTTTATCTCAAAAAGGATCTGGAATATGATTCTACCTTATCCACTATGACCAGAGTTATTGCAAAAATGGAAGAATTTGAGGGCTACGAAATAGGCAAAACCCCCGTAGTTATGCTAAGTCCTCAAAAACCATATAATTCAATAGAGGCCTTTGAGGAAGTAAGCCTTATTTCCGGCGCAGATAGAAAAATCGCCGTAAGTTATTATGAAACTATTATCGGATATTTTACTTATGTTATGAACTATCCGATGAATTTCTGCGATTATGATACTCACGTGGAAATGGCTCAGTATTATGACGTTATAAATATGCCGGTTTTCCCAAACGACGGATTTATTCAGATGGTAGACGGCGTTATGGTAGTTAAACTCGGCTAATATAAAAGGAGAGAAAAATTATGATTAAAAAAATTAAAAGTTCAACTATTGCTATTGTGATATTGTTGCTTGTTGTTTTTGCTCTTGCAAACAGTTTCACTATTATCGACGCAGGTCATACGGGCGTTGTGGTTACTCTTGGTAAAGTTAACGAGGGCGTTTTGCAGGAAGGACTTCATTTTAAGATTCCTTTCATTCAGAGAATCGTTCGAATTGATAACAGAATCGTTAAACTTGAAGTTGATACTGAAGCGTTTTCAAAAGACCTTCAGACAGTTGCAACAACCCTTGCTATCAACTACCGAGTTGATACTTCAAAATCATATAGCATCTATAAAAACATAGGCGCAAAATACGAGGATGTTCTCGTTGTTCCTGCAGTTAACGAGGTTTTAAAAGCCATTACCGCAAAGTATACGGCAGAAGAAAGCGTTACTAACCGTTCTCTTATTTCTGACGGACTTATCGAGGAACTTAATAACAAACTTAATAATATCGGTCTTTTCGTTACCGACGTTAACATAATCAACTTTGATTTCTCCGAGGCGTTTATTACTGCTATCGAGGAAAAACAGGTTGCTCAGCAGCAGCTACTTAAAGCAGAAACAGAAAAACAAACCGCTATAACAAACGCTCAGGCCGCTGCAGAAACAACAAGAATCAAAGCAGAGGCAGAAGCAGAAGCAAATAATAAAATCAAAGCTTCTTTGAACGATGATATTATCCGCTCAAAATTCTACGAAAAATGGGATGGAAAACTTCCTCAGGCAATGGGAACAGACTCTATCATAACAAGTATTGACGGCGGAGCAGCTAAACAGTAATAAAAAAAGAGAAAGCACCCGAGTTTTTTTGGGTGCTGTTTCGTATAGAGGTGTTGGCAATATGAAAGCCCTTGTTGTAATGAAAAAAGGGGTATCTTTTGATACCTTTTTTCCAAAAGAAAATATGGAATATATAAACTCACTGGGAGAAATCACTTTCGTTGAAACGAAAGAGGAAGTTTTAGAAAATATTTCCGACTGTCAGGTTTATATAACGGGGTGGAATTCCCCTCGCCTTGATGAAGAAATTCTGGAAAAAGGCAAAAACCTTCGACTTTTAGCCCATACCTCGGGCTCCGTTGCGGGAGTTGTCAGCGACGCTATGTGGGAAAGAGGGATAAAGGTTATCAGCGGAAATAACTATTTTGCCGAATCGGTAGCAGAAGGAACAATCGGGCTTATTCTCTCGGCAACAAGAAGAATTCCCCAACTTCATAATAAGTTATCAAACGAGGGAATCTGGCCAAAAAGCGGGGAAGTCTTTACCGATAGTCTTCTTTATAAAACCGTGGGAATAATAAGTTACGGTGCCGTTGCAAGGCATCTTGTCAAGATGCTTTCGGTTTTTAAGGTTAATATCAAGGTTTATGATATAGTGGAAATTCCAAAAGAAGAGAGAGAAAAATATAATTTTACTCAATGCTCAATGGAAGAGATTTTTTCCACTTGCGATATAATCTCCGTTCATACCCCGCTAAATGAGAATACATATCATCTAATTGACGATAAGCTTTTATCAATGCTTAGAAAAGATAGCTATTTTATAAATACTTCAAGGGGAAAGGTCATAGACCAAAAGGCCTTGACGAAACACTTGATAAACGGGGATTTCTACGCAGCCCTTGACGTTTTTGAGGTGGAACCTGTTCCTCGAAACGACGGGCTTCTGGGGCTTTCTAACGTGGTTCTTTCTCCTCATAAAGGAGGACCTACCGTTAACCTTCGGAAGGATATTGCGAGAAAGGTTATAAAAGAAGCTGCCGATTATATTGATTATAATAAGCCGCTTATCAACGAAATCACAAAACAAATGGCAGACGTAATGACTAGATAAGGATATATTATGGTTAAAAAATTTATTGGAACAAAAGAATTTTATAAAAAGCTTGTTGTTTTGATGCTTCCAATTATGATTCAGAACGGCATATCAAACTTTGTTAATATGCTTGATAATATTATGATAGGAGCAGTTGGCACCGCTCAGATGACGGGCGTTGCTATAACGAATCAGCTTATATTTATATTTAATCTTTGCATATTCGGAGCAGTTTCGGGCGCAGGGATTTTCGGCGCTCAGTTTTTCGGCAACGAGGACTATGAGGGAGTCCGCCATACTTTCAGATTCAAGGTTATTTTTGGTGGCGGAATTTCTATTCTTGCTATTGGAGTTTTCTTTTTCTTTGGGGAATTTTTTCTCAAAATGTATATGCAGGGAGAGCAGGGCGTAACAGACGCTGCCCAGACTCTCGGATTTGCGAGAGATTATCTTAAAATAATGCTAATAGGGCTTTTGCCTTTTGCCCTTGTTCAGTGCTATTCAAGCACTCTTCGCGAAGGGGGAAGACCGAATCTTCCTATGTATGCAGGGGTTATCGCCGTTATAGTTAATCTTGTTTTTAACTATATTTTAATTTTCGGAAAATTCGGCGCACCTGCCCTTGGCGTTAACGGTGCCGCAATTGCAACCGTAATTTCAAGATTCGTTGAGCTTATGATTATTGCATTATGCTCTCATCTTAATACGGATAAATTCCCGTTTATGCGAGGAATTTTAAAATCCCTTTATCTTCCGAGAAAACTTGCTTTTAAATTATTTATAAAAGGGCTTCCTCTTATGCTTAACGAAACCCTGTGGGCTATGGGAATTGCAATCGTTAACCAGTGTTATTCCATGAAAGGCCTTGACGCCGTTGCAGCGGTTAATATTTCTCAGACCTTCTGGAACGTTTTTTCTATCGCTTATATGGCGGTGGGCGGTGCAATCGGAATTATTCTCGGGCAGATGCTTGGGGCAAATAAATTGAAAGAAGCCAAGGAAGATAGTTATAAAATGATTACTTTTTCCTTTGCTATTTCTCTTTTAGTTGCAATTGTTTACGCATTTTG
>JAFZHO010000064.1 GCA_017554835.1 Clostridia bacterium | reverse complement strand
ATTGTTACAGTGCCGTTTTTAACCCCTGATGCCTCAACGATTTCCATAATTTCTTTTGAGATATCGTGGAATGTTGGTATCCATCCTCTTGATTGAAGTTCTAGTTCTTTCTGATAAAATTTGAATTCCATTTTGAATTCCTCCTTGTTTGAAATAAATATACATATATATAAAATAACCACTCTAAGAATAACATATTAAAACGCATTCCACTATAAATAAATTCCACTTATTTATGTAAAAAAGTTCGAATTAGACGTTATTTCGGCTATTTTACAACTTAGTTAAAAAATGGCCGATAATAATATCATTATCGGCCACACTTTTCCATCCAAAAATCAAAAAATGCAACCTGAGACATTTCTTATTTTTCGATAACGCAGACTACCATTTTAACAAAGGCCTCGCGAAGAATGGGAAGATTTTTAAAGGGCTTCACGATTTTTCTGAGGGGTTCATAATGGTAATACGCAGGGGAAATTTTATATTCTTTTAAGATTTTATTAAATCTTTTTATGGTCATATGGTTAATATAAGAGAAGTACTCCTCGCCGTTTTCCTTTTTGGAAATACGAAAATCTATTCTCTCTTTTCCATCAGGCAAGTCTTTGACAAGGTCTTTATACGCTTCAACAAGCACCTTTTCACTGAAGAAAAGATGCACCCAGGGAATAAATATAGCATCGCTCAAATGAGCGCCAAAGGGGTGGTGATAAGGTGGGAAATTAACGTATAATCTACCGCCTTTTTTCAAAACGCGAAGGGCTTCCATAAGAACCTTTTCCGGCTCATCAACGTGCTCCATAGCATCGTTCATAATTATGGTATCAATGCTGTTATCCTCGAAGGGAAGTTTTGATGCATCGGCGCAAACAAAGGAAAACTTATCAGAAAGACCGAGACTTTCCGAAAGGGCTTTTGCCTCTTCTCTATATTTTTCAAGAATTTCAACGCCGATTACTTTTTCTGCTCCGCAGGAAGCGTAATATAGGGATTTTCCTGCCGCGCCGCAGCCGATATCAACGATTATTTTATCCTTGAACATTTCCTCTTTGGTATAATTTCGAAGATAAAATTTTATAGTCTCCTCGCCCTTTTCATACTGCCACTCGGCGTAGGTTTTTACTCCGTCGTTCTGAAGGTTAAGGGGATGAACCTGCTCCTTGAATAGTTTATTCAGATTTAAAAGAATTTTCTTTCCAAGCACTATAACGTACCCCCTTTTACCCTTTTGTTTAGTTTATAATAAATGCCTCGTTTTGTCAAGAAAATTAGAAATCCTTAATATATTTGATAAGCCCTTTTTAAAAGTCCATAATAAGATTAGACCACAATATGAATCAAGGCATTTAATAATGAAAAAAATCAGTCTGATCGTCCCTTGCTATAACGAGGAAGAATCAATCGAACTTTTTTACAATGAAACCGATAAAATCTGCAAAGAATTATCAGATTACGAATTTGAATTTATATTCGTTAACGATGGCTCCCGTGATAACAGCGTCGCTATTATGAAGTCCCTCGCCGAAAAGGACGAAAGAGTTAAATATATCAATTTTTCAAGAAACTTCGGCAAAGAGGCGGCTATGTATGCAGGGCTTGAACTTTCAAGTGGCGACTATGTTACAACTATGGACGTTGACCTTCAGGACCCGCCTTATCTTCTTATTGAGATGGTCAGATCCCTTGAGGAAGAAGGTTACGACTGCGTTGCCGCAAAAAGCAATGTTGCCAACTCCTACTCCTTCCTTCGAAAGTTTCTGACTAAATGCTTCTATAAAATCATCGGCAAATTATCAAAAACCGAAATGGTTCCCGGTGCCAGAGATTTCCGTCTTATGAAAAGGCAGATGGTTGATGCCATTATCAATATGAAAGAATATAACAGATACTCAAAAGGTCTTTTTGGTTTCGTTGGTTTCAACACCAAATGGATTGAATACGATAGCCAGGAAAGAGCCGCAGGAACTACCAAATGGAATATATGGAAGCTATTCTCCTATGCTATTGACGGAATCGTTGGATTTTCAACTGCTCCGCTTATTATGTCTTCCCTTGTGGGCGTTATATTCTGCCTTATTTCTCTTGCGCTGATTATTGCTATTATAGTAAAAACTCTCGTTTTCGGAGACCCGACGTCAGGTTGGCCAAGTCTTGCCTGCATTATCTTTTTCGTAAGTGGTATTCAACTTTTCTGCATTGGAATTATGGGT
>JAFZHO010000063.1 GCA_017554835.1 Clostridia bacterium | reverse complement strand
TTTCAAATGACCAATTACTTCTCTTAATGTGCGTTCCTTGAGTAGATTCGGATATAACTCAATTGGAGAAACTTCATCGGCAAAATCTTTGGATACACCAATAACAACCGTACGCTGACGACTTGAACAAGCACCAAAGTTTTTAAAATTAATCACACGAGAAGTATAAGAATATGCCTGACCTAAGTTGTTCTCAATTGCTGCAGCAATCGACTTGTGTTCTCCATCTATATCTGTGCAAATTGTTTTCATAAAAGCAGGCACATTCTCGAAAATAAAGAAACGAGGATTTATCTGCTTAATGATTTTAATAGATTCAATAACCAAAGAGTTGCGAACAATTTCGGTTTCACTTTTTTTGTGATTTGCTACGGACATACCTTGACAAGGAGGAGTGGCAATCACAACGTCAACACGAGAAAGCCCCTCTTTTTTCTTCCAAAGAGAGATTTGGTCATAAAGTGCATTTTTAGTGGATTCTTCCGTAATATCACCGCAAATATATCCACTCTCGTATTTACACTTCTTATTGAATTTTTGAATTTCTAATCTTCTTGTTATAAGTTCGTTAGTGGCAATGCACTCGAACCCCTCTAACTTGAATCCGTAACAGCCGATACCGGCGCTACTAAACAAGCTAATATATGTAGGCTTATTTAATGTTTTCATTTTAATATCCTTTCCTTATATCGCTTGTTTCTCGTCAGGAATCAATTCCATAATATCTTCTATCTTACAATCAAGAGCGGCACATATTTTAACTAACACTTCAACTGTAACATTCTCGTTTTTTCCAAGTTTTGCGATTAGCGTATTGCTTATTCCCGCTGCTTCGCCAAGTTCTTTCTTCTTCATATTTTTATCAATAAGAAGTTTCCACAATTTATTATAACTCACAGCCATAGCGCACCTCACGAATAAGTAGTAAATTTATACTCCTATATCATATCACAATAAATGCGCAAATGCAACAACAAATTACACGAAAGTTTAATTTATTTTCAAATCAAGAAGGTACCTTCGCTTTTACTTATTTAATTTGAAACAAAAATAGCGGCAGAGAGGTGTTAATCTCCCTGCCGCCGTGCTTCGGTTAGTTATAAATTATATCGTGATTTACGATTTCGTTAGCTCTGCTACGTATGTTATTCATCCGAGCAACCCACTCCATTTGATTACCTGCTTTGAGTTGTTCTGTCACATCCTCACGCTCTGCCATCTGTTTTACGAGCCGAGAAAGCATATCCTCAGCCTTTTTATCAATGTCGGCGAGATAGCCGTTTAACTTACCACTTGTCAGCAGATTTGTGTATCGCACCTTGTGGTGTTGCTTGATGTACCGCAAGTGCCGTTGCCCCCATAAACCGATAGGCTTATCTTCTTGTTCGGGAGGTGCAAGATCAGGCAAGTAATAATCTCCTTGCAAAGTGTAGCTGATACCCGTTTGTTCATTGTAAATATGTTTCTCCATAATTATACCTCCTTATAAACCACCTTGAATTTCTTTTGTTTTGCGTTAAGGATTTTAAGTAACACTTCGTCAACAGCATCGGTATATTTGCCGTCAGCAATAAGTTTATTTCGCTTATCATTAAGGCAGTTGATAATTGTTCCTCTCTCGTAATCATCAAGAGCTATGTAATACTTCTTTGACATATCTTTCACTCCTTTAGCAAATCCTTAAACGGCGTTTCGGTTGATACGAAAGTATCGTATGTAAAGTTGGCTCCCAATCGAAAACCCATAATAAAACTATCGAGATTTGATTCTCCATTGACAATGCTCCAAGCATTGACGAAATCAAGAAACTTCTTTTTGCTTTCACCCGTGAGTGCTTCGGTTAGAAACTCCTCATTGAGCATTAGGATTTCCATCTGCTTTTGAACTGTCTTATTCTGCTTAGTGCTTCTTGCTTGGGGATCGATGTTACCGTAATAGAATTCTTCAATAAATTTTGACATAATCTTGTTTCCTCGTTTCTGTAATTTTATTTTACGAAGAAACCTTGAAATACACAAATGTGTGAGTGAAAAATATGTGTGTTTCTGCCGGTAATTCAATGCTTTTTAATCAAGTCCGTTATGAACACCCGCACCAATAAAAAAGATACCTTTCGGGGTATCTTTTTTTGTTGCGTTTGATTACTATAACGCTGCTCGCATCAACAAATCCCCTCATTCTTACGAATGAGGGCTTTCTTTTTATATATAAAACCCCACGGCAAATATATGCCGTGGGGTTTTAAGCATTATGCTTTTAAATTGATATTTTCTTTAGCCAAAGAGGAAATAATTCCGTCAACTATCGCCTGAACCTCTTCTCTGGTAAGAGTTCTATCCATGCAAGAGAAAATAAGGCGAACTGTAATGGCTTTGCCTTCCTCATCCACGTAGATATCCGTAACCTTCGTTTTCTTAAGAAGAGGAGATTTTTCGCCATCTATTACGGCCTTAATAGGTGCATAAGAATCAGCCATAAAGGTCAGGTCGACCTCCATGCCCGGATATTTGGATGCTTCTTCGTAATGGATTCCTGCGTTTTCAACCTTGCAAATCTCATTAACGTCAAGCTCCGCATAAACGATAGCTGCTTTTTTATCTATCTTTTTAGAAACAAGAGGATGAACTATTCCTATTTCGCCAAGAGTTATGCCATCGCAGATTATTGCGTTAAGATTTTTAGGATGCTGATAGCTATATTTTGCGTCAATACCACTGAAAGAAAGCTCCTTATGCTTAATTTCGTTAATAGTAACGGCGATAATATCTCTTAATTTGAAATACAAATCCTTAACGCTATCATTTTTGCTGAAAAGAGTTATGGCAAGTTTTTTACGCTCGTCGCAAAGTCCGTTTTCTTTCAATCCGTTTACAACACGACCGATTTCAAACACGCCGAAATCAGATGCATATCCGGTATTAACCTTAACCTGACAAAGCTGAGTAGGCACCATTGAACGTCTCAAGGTTTCGATATTCGGGTTTGTTGCATTCAGGATTTTAACGTTATCGCAAATCTCCATACCAAGCTTTTTATATTCATCGTGGTATGCCCACATATAAGAATGAAGCTCGTGCAAACGGAAGGATTTAACCAAAATATCCTTAAGATTATCTTCCAGATTTTTCTCTTCTTCCATGCGAACAGGATAAAGTGAAGATTTAGCAGTGGAAGGCATAAAATTATCATATCCGTAAATACGAGTAATTTCTTCAATTAAGTCGGCTTTTAAAGTAACGTCTTTAGTAGCACGCCAGGAAGGAACCTTAACGGTGAAATTGCCCTTATCCGCCTCCACCTCAAATCCTAATGCTTTCAAGGTTTTTTCAATATGCTCGTTTGAAATTGCATCGCCGATACCTGTATAACGGTCTACGTATGCCTTATCTATTGAAATGGTCTTGCGTTCGTAGCTTCTTCTATAATCGTCAGTCAAAGAAGAAATAACTTTGGCGTCTTTATCAATATCTTTCAAAAGTTTTACGAAACGGGCAATAGCAATAGTCGTAAGTTCGGGGTCAAGAGTCTTTTCATAACGCTGAGAAGCATCAGTTCTATGAGCTAATCTTGAAGAGGATTTACGAACGGATACAGGGTCAAAACAAGCAGATTCCAAGGTAAGAGCAGTTGTATCCTCTACTATTTCGGAATCAAGTCCACCCATAATACCGGCAATGGCAACAGGTTCGTTATCATTGCAAATCATCAAAGTATTTTCGTCTATATTTCTCTCGATACCATCCAAAGTCGTAAACTCAAAAGGTTTATCGAATTTCTTTATACGGATTTTCTCAACCTTTCGTGAATCGAAAGCGTGCATCGGCTGACCAACTTCAAGCATCAGATAGTTAGTCATATCTGCAAGGAAATTGATAGCTCTCATTCCGCAATAGAAAAGACGGATACGCATATTCACGGGGCTTACGGTTTTTGAAATATTATCAAATTTTATTCCTGAATATCTTAGGCAATCATCGTTTTCAATTTTAATATCAAGGGACGGCAAATCAGAATATTTTGATAGATCTTCCACGTCCAAGGGCAAAAGCTCACGGCCCGAAAGGGCAGCAAATTCACGAGCGATGCCGTAGTGACCCCAAAGGTCGGGACGGTTGGTAAGAGATTTATTATCAACTTCAAAGATAATATCATCTATATCAAAAATTTCTTTTAAATCCTTGCCTAAAGGAAGGGACGGATCCAAATCCATAATTCCTGAATTATCATCACTTATTCCGAGTTCTTTTTCAGAGCAACACATACCCGATGATACGAAACCTGCAACGGGGCGAGGAGAGATAGTGATTTCTCCTATACGCGCTCCAACCTTTGCAAAAGAGGTTTTCATACCAACACGAACGTTAGGCGCACCGCAAACAACGTCGATAAGCTCTGATTCACCGATATCTACTTTAAGAAGATGCAATTTTTCTGAGTTTGGATGCTCCTCCACTGATTTAATCTCAGCAACAACAATCCCCTCAATATCGCTGCCCTTATAGAAAATCTCGTTTTCCACCTCGGCAGTTGACAAAGAAAACTGATTGATTAATTTATTAATATCCAAACCGGATAAATCAACGTAATCTTTTATCCAATTCATTGAAATAAACATAAAACTACACCTCTTTCTTACTTATCTTCGATAAACTGGCTCATTGCGGTCAAACTTCCGCTATTAAGGTCACGAATATCCTTAACGCCATACTTCATCATTACAAGTCTCGTAAGTCCTAAACCAAAAGCAAAACCGGTATATTCATCAGGGTCAATACCGCCTTCTTTCAAAACGTTTGGATGAATCATACCGCAGGGGCAAAGTTCAAGCCATCCGCTATGCTTACAGGAAGGGCATCCCTCGCCGCCGCAAATCTGGCAGCTGATATCAAGTTCAAATCCGGGTTCTACGAATGGGAAAAATCCCGGTCTTAAACGAACCTTCAGATCATAATTTTCAAAAACCTCACTAAGCATAGTTTTCATAGAATAGATAAGGTTGGCAATAGAAATATCTTTTCCCACCATAACCCCTTCCATCTGGAAGAAGGTATTTTCATGGCAAGCATCGGTGGCTTCATTACGGAAGCATCTGCCGGGGAATACGGCCTTGATTGGTTTTCCCTCGTTGATAAGAGCATCACGATATTTTTTATAAATGGCATTTTGCGCTGCAGAAGTCTGGGTTTTAAGAAGCTGCCCGTTATCAAGATAATAAGTATCCTGCATATCACGTGCGGGATGGAAGGGTGGTATATTCAAAGATTCGAAGCACTCGTAATCAGTTACGATCTCGCTATAATCCTCAACAACAAATCCCATAGTGCGAAAAACCTCTTCGCACTTGCGCTGAACCAGGGTAATAGGATGATAAGAGCCGTGCTCTAAAACGGGAGGCACGGATACGTCAAAATCCTCAACTGCATCAAGCTCTTTCTGAAGTTCCAACGCCTGAAGAATAGCCGTCTTTTCGGAAATTGCCTGCTCAACGTAGTTTTTTAATGCGTTGACCTCGCTACCGAAGCTTTTTCTCTCTTCGGGAGAAAGGGAGCCCATATTTTTTAACAAAGCAGTTACAGACCCTTTTTTGCCCAAATACTCTACCTTGATATTTTCAAGTTCAGAAATAGTAGAAACAGTATTAAGCGTAGCGTCCAGTTTCTCTCTCAAACTGATAATAGATTGATTCATAATAATCCTCCTAAAACAAAAAAATTCGCCTCATTAAAAATGAGACGAAATAAAATTCCGTGGTACCACTCAAATTGCAGCAAAAGCCGCCACTTTATATGCTTTAATGCAGCATGAACATTCTGCTTTTCACAGAAAACTCCCGGGTCGAAATTCTGATTACGGTTCTGCGCAATATTCCCACCATCAATTGCTCTCTTTTTTCAGATCTGCCGCATCATACTATGCCAAAATCGGCACCCATTCATAGTTTTTATATATTTCTTGATAAGTATACAACAAAAAACCCTTTAAGTCAACCTGAAAATTACTCTTCCGAATATTCTCCCAGTTTATATTTTTTTCGAAGTTTTTCGGGGATATATTCTTTTGGTTCCACGTAAACCATTTCTACTTTCGGTGGGTCGGCAAATAAAATTTCTTCTTGATACTCGGTTATTTCCTTTGTTCTCACGTCACATTTCAAAGTTATAACCTTATTATCCCGCCAGAATACCGATACGTTTACTGCCGGTTTTTCCAGCCATATATCTTTTTCACTCTCACCGAATTTTTCTATATAATATTCATAAAGCTTTTTCTCGTATATTTTTTTATTAAAAAAGTCCATAACCTTACTCCTTATTTGATTTCAATTGTTTTTTCCATACCGTTTTCAACAATGAAGCCGTAAAAATCTTTTTTATCAACTACAGCAATATATTTATCATTCATTTCCCAAACATAATTTTCAACAAGCCAATAAATAATGCCAAAAAGTGCTCTTTTATGGACGCAGTATTCCTCCCGGTGACAGTCGCAGATAAGTCCTTTTATAAAGATTTCTTCTTCGGCGGGCTTTATCTCAAATTCCAACTCGTGACATCGTTTGCCTCGCACAATCGCCCTGCATTTATTATTTTTTATTTCCAAATAGCATCCGGTATGCTCTATAGCATCAAAAAAATAATTATCATCATTGAACATACCCAGCAAATCAGTCAAGCTAATCTCCGTATTATCATAACGGAAATCTTCTTGTTTTTTTGGTGGCAGATACCAGGTTCTTGCTTTTTCAAAGGGAAGTGCGTTTTTATCAGTTGTCATTAACCATAGCTTATAATCAGAAAATGCTCCTTTTACATCTCGGTCCGCAACGGAGATAATATTTTTATAATATTCCAACTCCATTTTTAAACTATAATCTATCTCTCGAACAAGACCTGGATATCCCTCAAGCTTACCGTCAACGAAAACAACATCCCACGTTTTTAAATCAAAGGCGTCGTTATAATATGTATACGTAGCCATTATATGAGGAAAATAAACCTCAACCAAGGATTTCCTTGGCGTAGTTGTTTTGTGAGTTTTATAGTTTTTCTCGTTTTTTGGTTCTTCCGTTTCGGGATTGAACCCCAATTTATAGTTCATAATAAATTTTCCCTTTTATCGAAATAAGGATCTTGCAAATAAAAAAGCAAGAATTCCCCAGAACAAAAGTCCTTCTATTGCTTCCCAGCTTGCCCCGCTGAAAATAAAATGCAACAGCATATATCCACCAATTACAATAACAACCCAGCCGCAGCCAAAATCCCAGCCATATCCTCCGCCGCCGGAACCTTTATTATTGTCCGAGCCACCGCCGGTGCTTTTAAAAGCATGATAATCATCCATATAAATCTCTCCTTGATTAAATTTCAGCTAAAAGACATAAGATACCGTAAAATATAGGTAATGCAAACCAGAAAATCATTTTTCTTTCCCCTCTCCCATTAAAACTGACCTAAAATCGTTAAAACAGTAAAAAACAAAAACAATAATGTGAAAAACGTCATTTTTATTTCCCCTCTCTTTTTAACTTACAAGTTTATTATAAAGGATTAATTGTCCTATTGAACGGACTTTGAGTTTATTTTTTATATTTTTTATAAAGTTTTTTTAAAATTTCAATTATGCTGAAATTATTTAAAAAATCAAATGCTTTATCCAACGCCTTATTGATTTTGCTTTGCTGGAAACGTTTATAGGTTTCGCTTTGTGAAATACGCTTGATACCAAAAGCTGTAGCAGAAACGCCTATTGCCGAAGCACCTGCAATTGCTATTCCAAAAAACGATGCAAGAGCTCCTATTATCAAAAAAATTCCTTTTACTATAGCCGTGATAATTGCGGCAATTATCATATATTCAATCATAATAAATATTCCCCATCTTCATTATTTTACTTTTTCAATAATATGTTTTGTTTTTTCAAGTGGGTATGGCGCCTCTGATCCCTTATAATTTTTTATAGAGACTATCATGCCCTCTTTTGCATTAAGGTCTTTTCCAAAAGGAACTATGACCTTATCGCCGATTTTAAGATTTGGGTTTCTCGTTCTGTAATAAAAAGTTCTGTCCAGATCCTCAAAAGCAACCTTGCAATAAGTATAAGTAGCGCTATAATCAGGTTCGGGATAATCTTCCCAGAGTTCTTTATGCTTCCACCAGTCCTGCCTTTGCGGAGACGCTTTTCTTGCCATGGACGGCGCAGAATGGACAGGTTTTGTTGGCACTTGCTTTTTAACCGATACCTTTTTTCGCGGTTGATTATAATCCACGGCCTGTTTATTAACGAACTCCCACGCTTCTCTCGGAGAATATTTTTTAACAAGGTCTTTCATTTTTGGACTTTCTTTATAATTCACTTTTGATTTTATCTTATCAAGCTTTCTACATTTTGCAGATAGTATTAAATACGATATGACTCCGTAAATAACAAGATTTACCAAAACGGGAATGAAAGGCGACGTCTCCATCATTTTTGGAACCATATAGCAAATAATAACAACAAAAAACTCCATCATGCTTATAGCCGTCCAAAAGTCTGAAAAGCATTTATCCCGTCGCATATTATATTTTTCTTTTAATTTCATATCAATTTCGCCCCAAGTGAGAATACAAATAAATATAACAACAATAAAAAGAACAACTGATAATATCTGCTTCCAAAGTATTCCCACAAGACTAACGCCCAGAAGTATAAGAAATGCCTTAAATATTATATCTCCAAATATCAGAAAAAAAGCGACTAAAATTCCCATTAAAAAACCCTCCATAAGTTTTATTTACAACTATATTATAACAACCTCCCTGTCCAATAGAACGGACTTTAAATCAAGTTATAAAAAAACTCGCTGAAAATTCAGCGAGTTTTTATTTTTTATTTTATATTTCCAAACATATTTCCGCCTTTTGTGATTTTGAATTCTTCAGAAGTTTCCCCTTCCCCGTTTGGAATAAGTTGATTACCATCGGGTTTTCCGGGCATCTGAGGACGCTGAGGTCTTCCGTTTGGTATCTGAGTGGGAGGATTTTCTCCTTCGGGGGGAATAGGCATATTCTCAGGTCTGTCTCCTTTTGGTTTTTCAAATTCC
Organism: Clostridia bacterium; assembly: GCA_017554835.1. Taxonomy (GTDB): domain Bacteria; phylum Bacillota; class Clostridia; order Oscillospirales; family RGIG7773; genus RGIG7773. The sequence continues at coordinate 18,094 of JAFZHO010000063.1, read as the reverse complement.
CGTGACGGTATTTCAAATATATCAAAATTTTCTCCGCTTGGAAAATGTGGTCTTTCTCCGCTTGGAAAATGTGGTCTTTCTCCGCTTGGTATTTCAGGTCTTTCTCCGTTTGGTTCAAAATCAGGTTTTCCCATATGTCCGCCCATTATATTTCCACTATGAGAAAGCTTTTTGCCATCGCTCCAAAGGGTATAAGTGCCTTCCTTCAAAACGGGACTACTATATATCAAAACAGAATAGTCATTTAACGGCGTTGTTTCGAAAATAACATTTCCTTTTTCATCTTTAAAGGAAAGGTCTTTTTTGCCATCTATTTTTGAAGAAAAATTATATACAGCGTAATTTTGCTTGCTTTCTGCTATTCTATCAAGCATATTTCCGCTTGCAAGAACTGTTCCTCCGTTTATATGAATACCCAAATCCGAGTCGATTCCCGCATCGGCACTATCCGAACAAGCCGAAGCAGTTACTGCTCCCCCGTTTATAACGAGCCATCCGTTTGAGTCAATGCCATCTCCCTCGCACGTTTTTCCGTTAACGGATATTTTGAGATTTCCGCCGTTGATGGTTGTTACGGAGATGCCGTCTTCGTTTGTATTAATACCATCGTTTCCCGAAATTATGTTTATATTTCCGCCGTTAATGGTAAGATGAAGTTCGCTATCAAGACCTTCGTTTTTGGCGTTAATATTCAAAACTCCCGTGTTTTTCTCTCCGCCGTTTATGTTCATGGACATTTTAGAATAAAAAGCCCCGTCATATTTATGAAGTTTCTTTGCATCTTCAACTTTTGTTTTATCGGCGTTAAGTGTAACTGATTCGGGCTTATAAATTTTTTCAACGTAGGAGCCTTTAATAGTGTTTTCTGTTTTGTCTGCTATTATAACGTTTGCGCCTGCGTTGGAGGTATCAACGTCTTTTGTTGCTTTGTCCTCATCGGTATTCCCGCACTCATAAACGTTATAGAATATAACTCCCGGGGCAACGTCGCAGGTTATATCCACCCCGTTTAAAACAAGGTTAACAACTGCATCGGGGTCTTCTTTTGCATCTTTTCCAAGGTCAACTGCAATCTGCCCTTTTGATAATTTTCCGCTGAGAATATAGGTACCCGCCTTTGAAATATGAATAACCTTATGAGATTCTGCCTCTTCTTTGGTATGGGCATCCTTTTCAGTGCCTTCACCATATGTAAAATCTTTGCCGGATTCATAATAGATAATATCATTTGCTATATAAACCGCTTCATTTTCATCGGTTGATATTTTTTCCTCGTCGACCTTTATAATTTCATCGCTGAGATTTATCTTGATGCCGTCTATATTCTCCACCTTTTTACACCCTGCAAAAAGAAAGACAAAACAACTCATAATCAGTAGCGTTTTTATAAATTTCATAATAACGCCCTCCCACAATATTTAATGCTTTAATTTTAATAAAATATTATGAATAATTTATTAAAAATGCTGGCTTTTTTTGTTAATGAAAATTGCCCACATTTATTAAGCGGGCAATTTATTATTATTTATTCAAATCTTTATCTGCTGCGATAAGATAATGAATAAGAACTCTGATTCCGCGAACCATATCCTTAACTGCAACGCATTCGTCAGGTTGGTGAACTCCGCCGTGGGCTTCTTCAAGAGGTAGAGATTCGGGCATTTTCTCAATAGAAGTATGGGCGCCGATTGCCATAGCGTTTTTAAGATAACGGGAATAAGTTCCCCCCATCATAAAATGGGGTTCTTTATTTTCCCCTGTTATTTCGTTATAAATAGAAACGAAATTATCAGGCAATGTGCTTTCTTTATCAAATCTAAATCCCGGGTCGTTTGACATATAGGTATTTTCCCAGCCCTTATTTTCCCATGCCGAGTTAAGTTTTTCTTCAAGTTCTTTTCCGGGAAGTCCTCCGCCATAACGGATATCAATACTTGCGCTGATACGGGAATTTTCCACTTTGACTATACCGTTTGCGGCAGAAAGTTTTCCAAAACCTTCTTCCTCGTAGGAGATTCCCATTCCTTCACCGTAATACGGAAGAAAACTATCCACTATATCATTCATTATTTTTCTATCACTATTTGAAAGTGACGGACATTTTGAAAGCACTTTCGCAACGGTTACTCCTGCATTAACTGAGCCATCAAGATATGCTGCGTGCTTCGAAAGTCCTCGTGCTTCAATAAATATTTTTCCGTCCTTGCGGGAAAGAGTGATATTTTTTTCTTTTAATTTTTCTATTTCTTCGAAAAGGCCTTCTTTATCTTTAAGAACAACATTCACTTTACCAAGAACGATATTATATGCCTCGCCGCCTTTAAAGTCCATAATATCAGAAAGAGGCGTTTCGCACTGATACATAGCGTGAAGAATTCCTGCCTCGCCCACTGAACAAGGAAATTCCGCATCGGGAATAAGGCATATATCCGGCATTTTTTCGTTTTCAGAGAATGCCTGAATATCTTCCATTCCGCTTTCCTCGTTGCTTCCCGTAAAGGCCATTATACTGCTTTTAAACGGGATATTATTATCGCGAAGAAACTTCATAGCGTAAAGAGAAGCAATAATACCCGCTTTATCGTCAGAAGTGCCTCGACCAAAAGCGATTCCGTCAATTACTTTTGGGGCAAACGGCTGGGTATAAACCCAGTCATCTCCCACGGGAACAACGTCACAATGGCCGAAAAGTCCGATGACTTTATCAGAATTTTTCCAGTTTGCAATAGCGTATCTGTTTTCTTTATCAAGTCGGGTTTCAAAGCCCTCTCTATCAAAAAGTTCATTTCCTTTTGCCAATGCTTTGGCGCAGTTAAGTCCAAAAGGCGCATTTTCTTCTTTTTCGCCTCTGACGGAAGGAATTTCTATTAGTTGAAACCAATCGTTAATAATTTTATCTTCATTTTCTTTTAACCATTTTTCAATAAGTTCATCAGTTTTTTTACATATCATGTCATTCACCTCATAATAAAATCAAAAATAAGCATTAAAACAAATCCTGCAAGTAGGGAATAAGTAGCCCCTCTCTCGTTTCCGTGGGAATGAGTTTCGGGAATCATTTCATCGCTTATAACGTAGAGCATTGTTCCTCCTGCAAAAGCAAGTGCAAAAGGCAATATCGCCGTGGAAATACTTATGGCAAAATAGCCCATGAACGTTCCCACTACCTCAATAAGACCCGTTGCAAGAGCGATTAAAAAAGTTCTTCTCTTGCTCACTCCGGCGGCAATCAAGGGCGCAATAATAACCATTCCTTCAGGAATATTCTGAAGAGCGATTCCCCCCGAAACCGTTATTGCACGGGAAATTTCTCCACCGAAGCTTACCCCTGCTGCAATTCCCTCAGGAAGATTATGAATACCAATAGCAATAACGAAAAGAAGAATTTTATCAAGTCCCGATGATTTTTCCGAGGATAAATTCTCGCTCACTCCCGTTACCTTATGAAGATGAGGAATAATTTTATCAATAAGATTAAGAGCATAAGCTCCCAAAAAAATTCCCACCGTTGTTATAATAATAGTCCATAAATCAGTCCCCTGCTCCATAGAGGGCAGAATGAGTCCCACAATTGCAGCGCAAAGCATTACTCCTGCCGCAAAAGAGGTTATATAATCGCCTAATTTATGAGACGGCTTTTTGAAAAGAAAACCAATAAGCGCTCCGATTATTGTCGAGCCGCCTACTCCTATTGCCGTCAAAAGAAGATATTTCATATTTATCACCTCTTTATATTATATCACAAAATAAAAAAGCAAGCACTATTTTGCTTGCTTTTTTTACTAATTTAAATAATTACATGCCGCAAGAGCCGCAATTGCGCCATCAGCCGCCGCAGTTGCAACCTGACGGATTCTTTTTCTTCTGCAGTCCCCTGCAACGAAAATTCCTTTTGCGTTTGTCAGGCAATTTTCATCGGCATCAACGTAGCCGTTTTCATCCAAAGATATAACGTCGGAGAATTGTTCGTTCTGAGGCAAAAGCCCGATAGCAACAAACATTCCATCAAGAGAAATATCTTTTTCCTCTCCGTTTTTGGAGATGGTTATGCCTTCAAAGGTTTTTTCACCGAGAAGTTTTTCAACCTTTGCACCATATATAATCTCAACGTTTTCTTTCTCGAAAAGAACTTTCTGAAGTTTTTCTTCTCCGGTAAGAAAATCAAGATTTTGCACCACGTAAACCTTTTTGCAGGTATCAGACAACAAAATCGCCTCCTGAAGGGCTGAGTTTCCGCCACCGATTACGGCAACGTCCTTGCCCTCGTAAAAAGCGCCGTCGCAAACTGCGCAGAAAGAAATACCGTTGCCGATAAATTCTTCCTCTTTTGGAAGTCCCAAAAGTCTATGCTTTGTTCCCGTTGCGATTATAACGGTTTTGCCTTTGAATTCGCCCTCATCGGTAACTACGGTATATTCCTCGCCACAGATAATTTTCTGCGCTTCGCAGCACTCGATTTCTGCATCGAGAGAAACTGCCTGCTCGATAAGTTTTTCGGCAAATTCATTACCCGTTACGCTTATAAATCCGGGAATATTCTCCACCTTAGGGGAAGAAGTTATCTGCCCACCAAAAGTGCCTTTTTCAAGAATAAGAACTTTTTTATTTGCTCTGCCTGCATATATTGCGGCGGTAAGCCCCGCAGGGCCTCCGCCTATAACAATAATATCATAGATACTCATTTGAAATTACACCTTCAAAGCTTTTTTAATATCTGAAACTCCGGCAAACTTCTGAACCTGACCATCTTTGATCATAACGAGAGTTGGAGCTTGTCTGATTTCGAAGGAAGTTGCAAATTCTTTATTCTCGTCTGCAAGAAGCTTTTTATAAGGAACTCCCTCTTTATCAAGGATTGCGCAGGCAACCTTGCAGTTAGGGCAGGTAGCAGTAGTGAAAAGATAGTTTCCGTCTTCTACCTGGCAGCACTGGCATTTTTCTTCAGTTTCAGCTGCTTTTGCTTCTTTTGGCTGAAGTTTTGAATTTGCGATATTATAAACCTTACGTTCTTTATATTCCTGAGCTTTACCATCGTTCCAGTTCTGAACGGGACGGTAATAACCTGTTATTCTGCTATAAACCTCAGTTGGATTGCCGCATTCAGGACAAGTGAAATCCTCGCCTGCGATATATCCGTGAGTTTTACATACGGAATAAGTCGGAGATAAAGTATAGTATGGAAGTTTATAATTCTCTGCGATTTTACGAACAAGATTTGCCGCTGCTTTCCAGTCGGGAAGTTTTTCCCCAAGGAAAGCGTGGAAAACTGTTCCTGAAGTATAAAGAGTCTGAAGATCGTCCTGAATATCAAGAGCAGTAAAGATATCCTCAGTATAAGAAACAGGAAGGTGAGAGCTGTTTGTGTAATAAGGAGTTCCGCCCTCTTCACCTGCAGTTATAATATCGGGATAATGCTTCAAGTCGTGTTTTGCAAGACGGAATGCAGTAGACTCTGCAGGAGTTGCCTCAAGGTTATAAAGGTCTCCGTATTCTTCCTGATAGTCAGAAAGTTTTTCTCTCATATGATTCAAAACGTCCTGAGTGAATTTCTGAACTTTTTCATCAGTAAGATCACTTCTTAGCCAACTTGCATTCAGACCAACCTCGTTCATACCAACAAGACCGATAGTTGAGAAATGGTTATTGAATGTTCCAAGGTATCTCTTGGTATATGGATAAAGTCCTGCATCAAGAAGTTTAGTGATAACTGTTCTCTTAACTTTAAGTGAACGGGCAGAAATATCCATCATTTTATCAAGACGAGCGTAGAAATCTTTTTCATCTTTTGCAAGATATGCGATTCTTGGCATATTGATAGTAACAACGCCAACAGAACCTGTTGATTCACCGCTTCCGAAGAAACCGCCTGATTTTTTGCGAAGTTCACGAAGGTCAAGACGTAAACGGCAACACATACTTCTAACGTCGCTGGGTTCCATATCACTATTGATATAATTTGAGAAATATGGAGTTCCGTATTTTGAAGTCATTTCAAATAGCAAACGGTTATTTTCAGTATCGGACCAGTCGAAATTGCTTGTTATAGAATATGTTGGGATAGGATACTGGAATCCTCTTCCGTTAGCATCGCCCTCGATCATAATCTCGATAAATGCTTTATTTATCATATCCATCTCGGTTTTACAATCTTTATATTTGAAATCCATTTCCTTGCCGCCAACGATACAGTTAAGCTCAGCAAGGTCGTTTGGAACTACCCAGTCTAAAGTGATATTAGTGAAAGGAGACTGAGTTCCCCAACGGGAAGGAGTATTTACGCCGTAGATAAAGCTCTGGATACACTGCTTAACTTCTTTATAGGAAAGATTATCAACTTTAACAAAGGGTGTAAGATATGTATCAAATGATGAGAACGCCTGAGCGTCTGCCCACTCGTTCTGCATAATTCCAAGGAAGTTAACCATCTGGTTACATAAAGTGGAAAGGTGGCTTGCAGGTGCAGAAGTGATTTTGCCGGGAACTCCGCCAAGACCCTCCTGAATAAGCTGCTTCAATGACCAACCTGCGCAATAACCGGTCAGCATTGAAAGGTCGTGAATATGGATATCGGCATTTCTATGAGCGTTGCCGATTTCGTCATCATAAATTTCAGAAAGCCAGTAGTTAGCAGTTATTGCACCGGAGTTTGAAAGAATTAGTCCAACAACGGAATATGTAACGGTGGAGTTTTCTTTAACACGCCAGTCGTTAATATTAAGATAATTATCAACAATGGATTTATAGTCAACCATAGTTGCGCTGATGTTACGGATTTTTTCTCTCTGACGACGATAAATGATATACGCTTTTGCAACGTCATCATAACCCGCCTTGATAAGAACGGACTCAACGCTATCCTGAATATTTTCAACGCCGATTTTTTTATCCTCTATCTGAGGTTCGAATTCCGCGGTAACTTTTAACGCAAGAAAATCGATAATATCGTCATTATACTGTCTGTTGCAGGCCTCGAACGCCTGTTTGATGGCAGTGCTGATTTTTGAAATATCAAAGGTCGCAAGCTTGCCGTCTCTTTTTAATACGTTATACATAACTATTTCCCCTTTAAAATTTTCGTAAGTGACGCTATTATACCATATATATAGTGCGTTGTCAATAAAAAAAGCACAATATATTGTGCTTTTTTGAAAATTATTTTATTTTCCAAATTCTCCTCGAATCATAGTATTTTCAAGGGTTTGACGGGCTTTTTCCTTCATTTTCTGAAGTTTTTCCTTACTAACGGGATGCAGATTTTCCTCTATTACGTTGCCCGAATCGGTGAAATTCTGGAGAAAATATTTCTTTGCGCCTTTTAGTTTTTCGGCGATTTTTTCTATATCTTCTTCGGTATGAAATTCCTCCACCACCGTGGTCCGAAATTCGTAGTCAATATCCCCGTTAATAAGAAAATCAATACTTTCGGAAATTTTTGATAAATCCCCCTTTTTCCAGCCCGCAGTTTTCTCGTATTTTTCAAAGGAATTTTTTATATCCATTGCAACGTAGTCGATAAGCCCTTTATTAACGAGATCCTTTAACCTTTCGGGGAAGGAGCCGTTAGTATCAAGTTTTACAAAGTAGCCGATTTTTTTAACCTCCCTCAAAAAGTCCTCAAGTTCTTTATGAAGAAGGGGTTCTCCTCCCGTTATGCAAACGCCCTCTAAAATCCCTACTCGTTTTTTGAGATAACTGAGAATTTCTTCAGAGGAAATTTCATCTGCTCTTTCTATTTCGTTTACTAAAAAAGAGTTATGGCAAAAGGGACAAAGGAAGTTGCATCCTTTTGTGAAAACCGTGCAGGCAACCTTTCCCGGATAATCTAAAAGAGTAAGTTTTTGAAATCCACCAAATATCATATTTTATCTCCTTATGAAAATTGTGAGTTATAAAGGGAACTATAAAATCCCTCTGAATCAAGAAGTTCTTTATGAGTTCCTTTTTCGATTATTTCTCCGTCTTTTATAACGAGAATCAAATCCGCATCTTCAATAGTGGAAAGTCGATGGGCTATAACGAAACAGGTTCTGTTTTTCATAAGTTCCGTCATTGCCTCCTGGATTTTTATCTCGGTTCGAGAGTCGACGTTTGAAGTTGCTTCGTCAAGAATAAGCATTGGCGCATCGGATAAAAATGCCCTTGCGATTGTTATAAGCTGCTTTTGTCCTTTTGAGATATTGACGCCGTCATCAGAAAGAATGGTATCATATCCATTTGGAAGGGACTCGATATAAGAATCTATTTTCGCTGATTTTGCCGCTTTATAGACTTCTTCTCTCGTGGCGTTTTCCTTGCCGTAAATTATATTCTCATATATACTTCCATAGAAAAGCCAGGTATCCTGAAGCACCATTGTAAACGCCTTTCGAAGCGCGGCTCTTTTTATCGTCGTTGCTTCTTTGCCGTCTAATATAATTTTCCCTTTCTGAGGGTCATAAAACCTCATAAGGAGATTTATAACCGTTGTTTTTCCTGCTCCCGTAGGTCCTACTATTGCAATAGTCTGACCTTTTTTTATATCAAGAGAAATATTTTTTAAAATAGGTTTATCCTCAGTATAACTAAAAGAAATATCGTCGAACTTAACTTCTCCCGAAACATCATCAAAATCCGATGCTCCTTCAATATCTTCCGGCTCGGATTTTTCGTCAATTACGCGAAAAATTCTTTCTGCTGCAGAAAAAGCTGACTGAAATTCGTGAAGAATATTGGAAAACTCGTTTATAGGTCCTGCGAATTTTCTGGAATACTGAACGAACTGAGCAATCCCCCCAAGAGTAATAAAGAAAATAGACCCCACGGCAAAAAAGCCATTCTGAGAAAGCATATATAATATTCCGCCAAAAACGGCAACAAGGGTTAAAGAAAAGTTATTTATAAAGTTTATGGCAGGGAATAAAAACGCTCCCTGATATTCTGCTTTATAATAAGCGTCCATAGCATCCCTATTATGCTCGTTAAACTGCTCCGAGAACTTCTCCTGCCTTCCGTAAGCGGCGATGCTTCTTGCACCTGAGAGCATTTCCTCGGCATAACCGTTTAGTTCTCCGTATTTTTTTGACCTTGCTCTGAAAAGTGGGCGAACTTTTTTTGAACGGTATTTGGTGAAAATAATGGAAACGGGCACCGTAAAAACAAATATCAAAATCATGGGCTTTGAAATCTGCCACATAAAGATAAGAGAGCCCACCACGGTATAAATACTCGTCATAACTTGAACCAAATCGTGAGATAAGGTTGCGTTCAGAGTATCAATATCATAGGAAAGATGGCTTATAATATCTCCCGTTGCGTGAGTATCAAAATACCCCACGGGAAGAGTATTAAGTTTTTCAAAAACCTGCCGTCTCATTTTATATATAATTCTCTGACTGAGATGAATCATAATAATAGCAAGAATATAAGATAGTATTGCAGATAAAACGTAGCAAATAAGCATTTTATAAACGTTATCCCATACGTCACCCATTCCATTTTCTTTGACAACTTCGATAGCATCAATGGCTTTTCCCGAATATTTAGGTCCGAGAAGAGATAGCTGATTTGAAAAAAGCGTCATAATAAGGGCGGGTATAAAAAGATACCACTGATTAAAAACGTAGCCACCAAGGCGAAGCAATAAACTTTTATTATTCCTTTTATTCAACGAAGGCACCTCCCATCTGAGAGTCGCTGATTTCACGATATTCCACGCAGGAGGAAAGAAGCTCGTCATGAGTTCCTTTGCCGATTATTTTACCATCATCCAATACTATTATTAAATCGCAATTTTTAACGGAGCTTACCCTCTGAGCCACCGTTATAACGGTTGATTCTTTCATTTCTTCTTTTAGGGCAAGTCGCAGATTTGCATCGGTTTTATAATCAAGAGCCGAGGAAGAATCGTCAAGAATAAGAATTTTTGGATTTTTGCAGACTGCTCTCGCAATAAGAAGGCGCTGCCTCTGACCGCCTGATAAATTAGTTCCCTTGGATGAAAGAACGTGGGAATATTTATCGGGGATTTCCTCTATAAAATCCTTTGCCTGAGCAATTTTTGCTCCCTTTTTAATTTCCTCGAGAGAAACCTCTCTTCCAAAGCGTATATTTTCTTCTATAGTATCCGCATAGAGAAAATCATTCTGAAGCGCTACCCCGAAAAGCGAAGATAACTCCTCTTTTTCGTAGGAGCGAATATCTTTTCCCTCTATTCTGATAACTCCTGAATTTGCATCATAAAAACGAAGAAGAAGCTTGATAAAAGTGGATTTTCCGCTTCCCGTTGCGCCGATAATTCCGAGAGACTGCCCTTTTTTAAGAGAAAGGTTAATATTTTCAAGGTTATTCTTCTTGCCAAGATAAGAAAAAGAAACGTTTTCAAAGGAGATTATATTATCTTTATCTCCTTTTCCGTCATCGGAAATAATATTAAGTTCATCGGAATAATCTATAACTTCGGAAATTCTCGCAGCAGACGCGGCGCATTTTGTATACATTATAAACATTCTCGAAAGAGACATCATCGCCATAGAAATAAGAGTAAAATACTGCATAAAAGCAATAACCGTTGCCGAGGATGATAAATTTTCCGAAACGCGATAAGCGCTTACCGCAATAACTGCAACAATTCCAAGGTTCATAAGCATAGTCATAACGGGATTTGCAATACCCATTATAGTTCCTGCTTTTGTTTCTTCTTTGCAAAGGGATTTATTTACTTTATCATAGCGTCTGTTCTCATAGTCGTTTTTTGAAAGTGCTTTTATAACTCTGATTCCCTGAGAATCCTCTCTCACAACACGAACCATATCATCTACACAGTTTTGCACCCTTGTATATAACGGGATACCTCTTTTTGAAATTGAATATACAGTTATAAATATAATAGGAAGCATTAAAAACATAACCATAGATAACGTCTTATCCATCAAAAAGGTTATAACCGCACCACCGATAAGAAGCATAGGAGCGCGAACACCCATTCTCTGAATCATTCCGATAAAGTTATGAACGTTATAGGTATCAGACGTTATACGGGATTCAAGGGACGGAATAGTGAATTTATCCGTTGCCCTTGCAGAAAGAAGCAAGGTTTTGGAGAAAAGCTCCTCTCTCATTGCCGAGGTGAATACCATAGTGGTTTTTGCAGCCATTCTGTTTGCAATTATATTTCCCGCGCCTGCAATAAAAGCGCAAAAGGCCATTATAACCCCATAAAAAATAATTTTATTGGGGTCTTTTGTTATTATAACGTTTTCAAGTATGTAGCTTAATATAAAAGGTATGAAAAGCTCGGCCACCGTTCCCAAAATCTTTATAAAAAGCCCGATAACAAGCCGTTTTTTAAGCGGCTTTAAATAAAGCAAGATTCTTTTCATTTTCTTTTTCGTCCTGATTAAAAAAATAGTTTCAGACGGTTTGGTCGTCTGAAACTATTATATCATTTTTCATTATATTTTTAAATAAGTTCTTTGGCAAGTTCCGAGATTTTTTCTTCGGTCTCGCAGTTTACGGCAGATAGAATTGTAACTACCGTGTTGCAATATTCAAGACCAATAGTTTTCTCAAACATTTTTCTCATATATTTTGCCGCCTGAGGAGCCCAGGAACCATTTTCTATAAATCCGACTTTGCGTTTTTTGAACCCTCTTTCCACAAGTCCCGTAATGAACTCATGCATAAAAGGGAAAATCTCGCTATTATAGGTAGTAGTGGCAAGAACTATTTTATCATAACGAAAAGCATCTTCAATAGCTTCTGCCATATCGCAACGGGCAAGGTCGTTAATGGTCACTTTCGGACAACCTTTCTCCCTAAGTTCTGCTGCGAGAAGCTCAACTGCTTTTTTAGTATTTCCGTAAACAGAGGTATAGCAGATTACTACGCCCTTTTCCTCGGGAAGATATTTTGACCAGGTATCATAAAGTCCAAGATAATATCCCAGATTTTCCGATAAAACAGGGCCGTGAAGAGGACAAATAGTTTTTATATCAAGGCCATCAAGTTTTTCAAAAAGCATCTGCACCTGCTTTCCGTATTTGCCAACAATGCCAAAATAATATCTTCTCGCTTCGCAGGCCCAGTCCTCCTCTATATCAAGAGCGCCGAATTTTCCAAAAGCATCAGCAGAGAATAAAACCTTATCAAAACTATCATAAGTTACCATAACCTCAGGCCAATGAACCATAGGCGCGGTATAAAAAGTAAGATTATGTTTTCCAAGGGATAGACTATCCCCGTTATTTGCGATTATTCTTCTGCCTTCATAGTTTTCGCCGAAGAATCTTTCCATCATAGAAAACGCCTGACCAGTTGCAACTACCTCTGCCTTTGGGAAAGCCAAAAGAAATTTATCTATATTTGCAGAGTGGTCCGGCTCCATATGGGAAACGATAAGATAATCTGGATTTTTTCCATCAAGAGTTTCCTTTACGTTGCAAAGCCATTTATCGCCGAACTTTTTATCAACAGTATCAAAAACGGCGATTTTTTCGTCAAATATTATATAGGAGTTATATGCCATTCCGTTTGGAACGTCATACTGCCCCTCAAATAAGTCTATTTCATGGTCGTTTACGCCAATATATTTTATATCCTCAGTAATCATTTTTTCTCCTCCGATTAGTATTTGAAAAAATCTTAACATATTTATAGATTTTCTGTCAAGGCGAATTTTATTCGTATATTTTTCCAAAACTATTGCATTGAAAAAAATCCTGAATTATAATAAAAAAAATGGTTAACGAAACTATTACCTTAAAAGGAGAGATACATAATGGCACCACCGGGATTTTGGGGTCCACCTAATTATCAGCATTTAAAAGAACCTCTTCCAAAAAATATAAAAGAGGTTCCCTCTTATCTTAAAAAAGTTATATCAGGATTTTTTACCCGCCTTATTTATATCGTGAGACTTGTTTGGGAGGCGAGAAAATCCCTTCTTTTTATTCTGATGTTTATGTCGGCTTTTAACGGATTTTCTCCCGTTATCGGCGCCTATATATCCGCAAATCTATTAAATAAGATTGCCTACGTTATTACTCTCGATAATCTTAATTTTAAGCTTATTTTTGATGTTCTTTTTATTCCTATGATACTCCAGTTCGGATATATGTTCTTTATCGGTTTTGTCAATAATATCAGCACCATTGTAACGAGAACCTCAAGCGAACTTGTGACAAATCACGTAAAATGCAAAATCATGAATAAAGCCAAGGAAATCGACGTTGCTTCCTTTGATATGCCCGATTTCTACGAAAAACTGGAAAACGCCAACCGTGAAGCAGGAATGAGACCTATCCAGGTTATTCAATCAACCTTTAGTATTATAAGTACTTTTATCTCGGCCATAAGCTTTATTGTCATTTTGTTTTCTATTGCCTGGTTTGCTCCAATTATCGTTATTCTTCTCTCACTTCCAAGCGCAATAATCACCTTCTACTTCAGAAGAAAGAATTTCGAATATATGCGCCACCGTTCCAAAGAGCGTCGTCAGATGGCTTATTATTCCGATATGCTGGTTAATAAAGATATGGTAAAAGAGCTTCGGCTTTTTGATTTATCGGATACCTTTATTTTTAACTATAATAAAGTCTTTAATCACTATTTCAAAGGGCTTCGCAGTCTTATTACCCGTGAGGGAATCTGGAATAACCTTATTTCCCTTGTGACAACTGCCGTGAACTGCCTTTTATTCTTTTATATCGCATATTCCGTAACAATGGGTGGCGGCCAAATCGGAGATTATTCTCTTTATACGGGAGCTCTGACCTCTATCTCTTCTTATGTTGCAAGTTTAGTTATGATGACCTCCAGCATATATGAGGGAACGCTGTTTATTGATAATATGATTACCTTTATGAACGAAAAAAGAAATATCGTTCCCACTCTTGAAACTCCAAGAAAGGTTACCCGTCATATAGGGCATACAATTGAATTCAAAAACGTTTCTTTCAGCTACCCGGGAACAAAAAGAAAAGTCCTCAAGGATATAAATTTCGTTATAAATCCGGGAGACACCGTAGTTTTAGTCGGACTTAACGGCGCAGGAAAAACAACTCTTTTAAAACTTCTGACAAGACTCTACGACCCAACGGAAGGGGTAATTCTCCTTGACGGAAACGATATCAGAGAATATGACACAAAAGAGCTATACGATTTATACGGAGCGATTTTTCAGGATTTTGGCAAATATGCCTTTACTCCAAAAGAGAATATTTCCTTCGGAGATATAAAAGCCCCACTTGATATGGATAAGGTTATATCTTCTTCAAGACAAAGCTCTGCCGAAGATTTTATAAATAAATTACCAAATGGCTTTGATACTCCTTTGATGAGAATTTTTGAACCAAACGGAATCGAGCCATCCATCGGTCAGTGGCAGAAACTTGCTATTTCGAGAGCTTTTTATTCCGATTCGGATATTCTTATTCTTGATGAGCCAACGGCTTCTCTTGATGCTATTGCCGAGCAGGAGATTTTCAATCAGTTTGATACTCTTCGCAAGGATAAAACAAGCTTTTTTGTTTCCCATCGACTTTCAAGCGCAACTATCGCAACAAAAATTCTCGTTCTGAATAACGGCGAACTATGCGAAATGGGAAACCATAAAGAACTTATGGATAAAGGCGGAGTCTATCATAAGCTATTTACCACTCAGGCATCAAGATACGTCTCAGAGGCAAAGGAAAGAGAAATGCCACTTCCCCCAAAGGAAATGCCCCCTTTCCCCCAGGGAAAAAGACCTCCCTTCCCACCTCGTGAATTTTAAAATATAAAACAAAAAGTGAGCAGTAAAAACTGCTCACTTTTTTATTGTTATGATAACGCCGCCGTTACCATTTTAATTATTTCGCATCTCAGAATATCGCCTTGTGGATTTATGAATTTTTCGCCATCCATTACTATTCCATCGACTATTTTATTATACACAAGATATTTTATATTATCAAAAAACCATGGCTCTATCTTATCATAATCGTCAAAATAATATAGGTTTTCCGTTTTATATTGTTCGTTTAAATCAAATATCTGCATTGCTCTTGCAAAAATTGCAAAGAACTCTTGTCTTGAAATGGAATCTTGTCCGTTCAGATGTAAATTTCCGTTAATATCCGAAGAACCTTTCATAAGTCCAAGAGCTACTGCTGCTTTGACATAATTTATACTCCATTTGTTTACTGCAGAATTTTCATCATAATCTATAAAATCTATTTCAACGTCAGAGAACTGCGTTGTTTCTACTCCAAGCATTCTCAGCGCAAAGACGATACCTTCTATTCTTGTTGCCTTATCTTCGGGTTTTAATACGTCTTTTCCGTCAACAACCTGACCTCTAATTATGCCAAGCTTTGTTGCAGTTTCAACGTAAGGAATATACCACGCATCAACATTCAGGTCGGCAAAATCATATTCAGTAGCATCCTTTGAAAGAGACACTTCATATACTGCGCCATATTCATTTACGGCATAAACCTTGATTAACTGCTCACTCATATTCACTTTGCCATCTATAGAAACTGAGCGTGACGGGTCTGCATAAATTTCAAGACTTTTTCCATCCTCGTCTTTTATATCAAGGTTAATTTCTTCGCCGAGAACCTTTATATCAATCTTGCCATCTTCAACGGTTACCTTTTCGATGCCTTCAGAGGTAGACACAAAAACGTCCTCATAAGTTGTTATAACCTTTTCGCCTTCGTAATACCATATAGTGTCTTCGCTACCTATATTGGGTTTTATCAAGGCTGCCTCCGCTCTTGTTCCACCATACCATATTTCTTTTATACGGCAAGAATCGAAAGCATATCTGCCAATATCCGTAACGCTTTTCGGTAATATGAACGTTTGAATATGTCGGCTATCATAAAACGTCCAATCAGAAATGCTCGTTATGCTTTCAGGAAGTTCTATGGTAGTTAGATTTGAACAATATCTAAATGATCCGGGAGCAATAAGTTTTGTTCCTTCTATAATTTTGCAATCCGTAATTTCCAAAGATACGCCAACTAGGTTATTATTCATATAAAGAACGCCATCGGTCCAGTTATTCTTATCATTATAATACGCCGTGGATAAAAAAGCAGAAGGGCCAATACTTGTTACGCTATCGGGAACGTTTATTCCATTAAGCTTTTGGCACCCATTAAATGCCCCGCCTCCAATAGTTTTTACACCTTCGGGTATTTCCACGGTGGTAAGATTTGTGCAGTTCCAGAATGAATAATCACAAATACCTACTACGCTATCAGGAATTTTAACGCTTATAAGATTTTCACAATTAGAAAACGCCATTCCTGCTATTACCCTTGTTCCCTCTTTAAAGGAAAAATCAGCACAATCACTGAGTGCCTTTATTAAATACGGACCCATATATAATTTGCCATTTTCCCAATTATCTTCATCACTATAGAAAGCCGTTGCTCCAAATGCACCATAATTAATATTTTCAATACAGTCCGGAAACTCTATTGTTGCAAGATTTACACAAGCGTAAAAAGCTTCTTCGCCTATACTTTTCATACTGTTTGGTAGTGTAATGGTTGTAAGACCCATACAATAGGAAAAAGCGTGATCTCCGATACTTGTAATACCCTCACAAAGCTCTATATCAGTTAAGTGCCCGCATGAAGCAAAAGCCCCTTTCCCGATTTTTTTAACGCTTCCTGCAATATACGCATATTTAAGCTTATAACATGTCTGAAAAGCGCTATCTCCAATACTTGTAACACCATCTTTGATATAAACCTCTGTTATATCATCGCCCCAAGGAAGTCCGTTATAATAGTTTTCTGCCATATTTCCGTTGCCACCAATAGTCAAAACGGTTCCATCAAGCTCCCAGGTGCATTCCCCTGTTTTTCCGCTTTTTGCTGTTGCCGCAACGACTTGTGGCATTGCAAAAGGCATCACCGATACCATCAAGCAAAGCGCTAAAACTATACTGATTATTTTTTTCATAGAGATTCCTCCTCTCTAACAAGATTTTACCAATTAAGTTTGTTTATTGTCAACATTGTCACACATTATTTAATATAATTGTAAAAATTAATTGTGCAACCTGAACAAATCTACAGGTGTCTTTTTGTTCAAGTTGCACAATCGAAATTCTTATTCTATTTCAAAAGAGTATTTTGTTGTGTGTCTATATATTTCCCCGGGGTTTAAAATAGTTGACGGGAAATTTTCATTATTTATAGCATCGGGGAAATGCTGGGTTTCAAGGCAGAATCCCCATCTTGCATCATAAGGTGCGCCATCTTTTCCCAAAGGGCAATCGTCAAGATAATTCCCCGAATAAAACTGAATTCCGGGTTGGGTTGTCTCCACCGTCATTTTTATTCCCGTTTTTTCGCTATATGCAACTGCGGCAGGACGGAAAACTCCCATTTCTCCGTTTATAACAAAGTTATGGTCATACCCTTTTGCGAAATTAAGTTGCTGAAAATCATCATCTATATGGTCGCCGATTTTCATTCCTTCTCTGAAATCCATTGGCGTATTTTCCACTTTTTCGTTCTCCCCATAGGGAATTGAGGTTTCGTCCGTGGGAGTATAGAAATCTGCAAAAAGCCATAATTTCTGGTCATGGATAGTTCCGCTATTATGTCCGTTCAGGTTAAAATAAGCGTGGTTTGTAAGATTACATAAAGTGGTTTTATCGCAAGTGGCAGTATAATCGATTTCAAGTCCTTTTTCATCAAGGGTATAAACTACCTCAAGTTTCATATTCCCCGGGTAACCCTCATCCATATCAGAACTTTCAAGATGAAGTTTGAGGAAATTCTCTCCACTTTCTTTTACTTCCCATATCTTCTGGTCAAATCCTATATCGCCGCCGTGAAGATGGTTTGGGGCTCTGTTTATGGCAAGGGAATATTCCTTTCCAAGAAGGGTGAATTTTCCCTCTTTGATACGGTTTGCATTTCTTCCTATCAAGGCGCCAAGATATCCGCCCTGACCTTTATACCCTGCAATATTATCAAATCCTAAAAGAATATCAATTTTATTATTATCTTTATCAGGCACTTTGAAAGCTCTCAAAATTCCTCCGTAGTTTAGAATTTCGCATTCCAGATTTCCTGCTCTGAGAGTATATTGATAAACCTCTGAGCCA
>JAFZHO010000062.1 GCA_017554835.1 Clostridia bacterium | reverse complement strand
AATAATATTTTTTTCCGTTATTATTATAATATGCGTAAAAAAGCATAAAAGTCCCTTTATCATACCCGTAAAGGCGAAGAACTTTATAATCTTTTTTATTATCATCTTTATATAACTTCTCACCATCAGAGGTTACTTTTATTTTTTCACCCTGAATAAATTGCATACAAACCCCCACGGCTTCGTGAGGGTTTGAAATGTTTTTTAAAATCAGTTCCATATATTTTCGTTAAAATAAGGATTTGACCTTATTTCCTCTCTCAAGGTAGTTTCTTCACCGTGGCCGGGATAAACCTTGTAATCTTTATTTATTTCTTTAAGTCTTCTGATTGAGTCTGCCATCTTTTTGGTATCACCGTAAGGTTTGAAATCAGTTCTTCCTATGCTTCCCTTAAAGAGCATATCCCCTGAAAACATAATATCCCCACAAAGAATACACATACTGCCGTCAGTATGCCCCGGAGTATTTATAAATTCAATTTCAAAATCAGAGGTTTTAAGAGTTTCTTCACGGACTATAATATCTTCTTTTACGTAATCTCTTTTTATTCTTGCTACGTATCTTAAAAGATTCAGATTATCGTCCTCAAGAAGCGGAGCATCATTTTTATGGATAACGATTTTTCCACCCGTAAAATCTTTGACTTTTTTTAGAGCCATTATATGATCAAAATGACCGTGGGTAAGAATAATATGGGTAATATTATATCCGTTTTCCTCAATATGCTTGCATATTTTTGCATCATCATCACCGGGATCGACTATAAATCCCGTATTTGTTTTTTCGTTAATGCAAAAATAGCAATTCACCTTCATATGACCAACGATAAGTCTATCTACTATCATTATTTCACCTATTTCATTATTTCTTCGCTATCCAGGATAATTGTTACCGGTCCGTTATTAAGAAGTTCAACCTTCATATCTGCACCGAAAACCCCTGTTTTAACAGTATCAACAATTTGAGAGGTTTTTAAAACCGAATAATCGAAAAGTTTCGTTGCAATATCAGGTTTTGCGGCTTTTAGAAAATTTGGTCTTCTGCCATGAGATGCATCGGCATAAAGAGTAAAATTCGAAATCATTAAAATTTCTCCTTTTACGTCAAGGCAAGATAAGTTCATTTTATCGTTTTCATCGCGGAAAATTCGAAGGTTTGCCATTTTTTCACACATAAAATCAATAACTTTTTCGTTATCGGTCTCAGATATTCCAACCAGAGCAAGAAGTCCTTCACCTATTTCTGAATAAATCTCACCGTCTATTCTTACGAGAGCGTTTTTTACTCTCTGAAGCACTATTTTCAAATTATAACGCTCCCCTTTCAACGCTTATAACATCAGGCGTTGCTTTTATTTTATTCATAACGCTTTCAAGATGCTTTTTATTATTAACGTCTATATTTATACTTATCTGCATACGGCCGTCACTGATTTCACGAACGTTAAGCCCATGAAGCATAACGTGCATATTTGCGATAAGCGTCGTAATAGTTGCAACAAGACCGATTTTTCTTTCGGAAATAACGGTAATGGATGCCTGGAAAGAATTTTTCGTTTCAACATCCCAGGAAACCGTAATAAATCTGGCTTTATTTTCTTCATCGGTTGATAGGTTTATAACGTTAGGGCAATTTCTCTTATGAACCGAAACGCCGTAACCTTTTGTTATAAATCCGACGATATCGTCTCCAGGCAATGGGTTGCAGCATTTTGCAAATTTAACAAGACAGTTATCAATATTCTCAACAACAACTCCACCAACGCTTTTGCTTTTTCTTTCCAGAAATATGGGAGTTTCATCCGTTGATTTATTCGCTTTTTGATAAAGTTCTTTTACCTTGGGCAATATTTTTGAAAGAACTATTCCTCCATAACCCAAAGCGGCATAAAACTCCGTTACGTTTGGAAGCTGATATTTCTGATAAATAGGAGAAAGAAATGCATCTCTCTCATCTTCTTCAATATAAACTCCAAGACGTTTGATTTCTCTATCAAAGTCCTCTTTGCCTCGTTCAATATTTTCTTCTCTTTTTTCCCGTTTGAACCAGGTTCTGATTTTGTTTCTTGCCTCGTTTGTTTTAACTAACTTCATCCAGGATCTTGATGGCTCATGGTTAGGTGAAGAAGTCGTTTTTATCTCTACTATTTCGCCGTTTGAAAGTTGATAATCAAAGCCAACTATTTTACCGTTAACGTTTGCTCCTATCATTCTGTTTCCAACGCCTGAATGAATAGCATAGGCAAAGTCAATAACGTTTGCTCCGCTGGGAAGGTTTATAACGTCGCCCTTCGGAGTGAAAACGAATACCTCATCGGCAAATAAATCTATTTTCAAGGTGCGCATAAACTCCTCGTCATCGGCAGTATTCTGCTGAATTTCAAGAAGATGCATAACCCATTCAAGCTTATTATCAAGACTATCTTTTCCTGAAATACCGTTTTTATATTTCCAATGAGCTGCGATACCATATTCTGCAATTCTATGCATATCCCAGGTTCTTATCTGAACTTCAAATGGTATACCCATTCTGCCGATTACAGTGGTATGAAGTGACTGATACATATTTGGTTTCGGAGTTGAAATATAGTCCTTGAATCTACCCGGAATCGGCTTATACATATCGTGAATATTTCCAAGAACGGTATAACAGTCCGAAACGGAATCGACAATAATTCTGATTGCATAAAGGTCATAAATCTCATCAATCGTTTTATTCTGGTTATACATTTTTCTATAAATACTATAAAGATGCTTAATTCTCCAGGTTAAGTTAAAATTAACCTTTTCATCATTTAGTCTTTTATCAATATTTCCAAGGATATTATCAAGAAACTCTTTTTTTGCGCCTTTTCTATTTGCAAGATGCTCCTCAATCTCTTTACAACCGATAGGATCAAGATAAATTATAGAAAGATCCTCAAGTTCCTGCTTGATTTTTTGCATACCAAGTCTATGAGCAAGAGGCGCATAAACCTCCATAGTTTCAAGAGAGGTCTGACGCTGCTTTTCAGGAGAACGGTAATTCAAGGTTCTCATATTATGAAGACGGTCAGAGAGTTTAATAAGAATTACCCTTATATCCTTCGCCATAGCGAGAAACATTTTTCTAAGATTCTCTATCTGCTGCTCCTCTCGGGATGAATACGCAATTCGGCCAAGTTTTGTAACCCCGTCAACAAGCTCTGCCACCGTTTCGCCGAACATTTTTTTAATATCTGCATATTCGCAGTTACAGTCTTCAACAACGTCGTGAAGCAGCGTTGCAACGATAGTATCAGAATCAAGGTCAAACTCTGAGATGATTTTTGCAACGTTAATGGGGTGAGTTATATATGGCTCGCCACTATCACGTTTTTGGTCTTTATGCATTTCGTGGGCAAAAAGAAGGGCTTTTTCAATTTTTACAATGTCGTATTTTGAATCTTTTTCTCCTAAAAAACTCAAAAATTCGTCGAAATATTTTTTCATTATTATCACCGTTACTCAGCCGACAATTCTTTTAATTCTTTTATGATTTTTGACTGAGATAAATCTACTTTTTTACTTGTCTGAACTGCCTCGATAAAAATCTTATTTTCATCGTTTTTAAAGCTTATAAGCTTCATCTCGTTAAGAACGTCGAGGCATATTCTCATTTTGGCATAAGATATCTTTCTCCCCGAATGATAGGAAATATCTCTATTAAGACTCTGGAAATTATAATATCTGCTATTGCTTATGTTTTTATAAATTATAAACTTATAAACCGCAACAAAATCATCTCTCGTAGGAAGAAGCTCTTTTGCTTGCTCATCGCTCAGTTCATTTTTATTCTTGAACATTTTATATAGCATTTTATTTTCGTTGAATCTTTCAAGGTCTTCTTTCGAAAGACTGATATCCTTGATGATTAGTTGAACGCTGTCATTCCCTCTATAACTATTTATATCAAGGTTAAAGACAATATCTACCTTATCACCGATACTATATCCAAAATCCCAAAGACTATTTGAAAAACAAAAGGCCTGAATTTCCATATTCCCTTTTTTGAGGGTAAGTTTTGTATGTTTATCATTTCCAACAGAGGTCAGATAGGAAATTTCTACGTCTTTCATCAAGAATTTCGGAACCTCATTTCCCATTCCGAAAGGTTCAAGAAGTGAAATCGATTTTGCAGTTCCAAGACTAATATCCTCAGGAGATAATTCGCATTCAATATCAATGCTCATAATAAGATCTTTTTCTTTAATATTTTTAGCGGCATAATCCTGCATTGCCTTTTTGAAATCTAAAATTCTATCACGACTGACCGAAAGTCCTGCAGCAAGCTCATGTCCCCCGAATTTTTCAAGAGTATCGCAGCATGCGCTAAGTGCTTCATAAAGGTTGAAATTTTTTATACTTCTGCCTGAGCCCTTGCCCTTATTTCCATCAAAAGAAACAAGGATGGAAGGAAGATAATATTTATCGCAAAGCCGAGATGCTACTATTCCGATAACGCCGTTATTCCAGCCATCATCCCATAAAACTATGGCTTTATCTTTTTCAAGATCGGCTTCGTTTTTTATTTTTGCAACGCACTGCTGAAAAATCTCGTTTTCGGTAATCTGCCTTTTTCTGTTTTCTTCGCATAATTCCTCTGCAATTACGAGAGCTTCTTTATAATTATCGTTTGAAAATAGTTCAACCGCTCTTTCGGCGCTTCCCATTCTACCCGATGCATTTATTCTGGGAGAAAGAACGTATCCGATTGAACCTGAAGTTATTTTTTTATTCTGAAGCATAGACTGACTTATAAGAGCCCGAAGACCTATTCTCTTTGTTTTTGATATTATTTCAAGACCTTTTGTCGCTATTGCTCTGTTTTCTTTATAAAGAGGCATAACGTCCGCAATTGTTCCAATACAAACTAAATCGCCGTAATTTTCAAGTATATTTTTAAAACCTGCTTCCCCTTCAAGAGCGCAGATAATTTTGAAAACAACTCCAACCCCTGCAAGTTCTTTAAAAGGATAATTGCAGTCTTTCTGCTTGGGATTAACTACCGCAACGCAATTTGGAACAGTTTCTCCACATTCATGATGATCGGTAATTATAACGTCCATTCCAAGTTCTTTCGCATATTCTACCTCTTCCATAGCGGTAATTCCCGTATCAACAGATATTAGAAGAGAGGTGTTTGAAAGGGCAAGTTTATCAAGAGTGCTTTTATTTATTCCGTATCCCTCGGTATTTCGATTTGGAATAAAATAATTAACGTCTGCCTTTTTTTCTTTAAGATATAAATAGAGAACGCTTGTTGACGTAATGCCATCAACGTCATAATCTCCATAAACAGTGATTTTCTCTTTGTTATAAATCGCTTCCCTGATTCTTTTAACTGCCTTTTCCATATCCTTCATAAGAAAAGGGTCGTAAAAATTATCTTTATCTTTATTCAAAAAATCCTTAACTGCCGAAGCATCGGATAAATTTCTATTGATAAGAAGTCTTGCAAGAACAGGATTTATTTTGAGATTTTCGGTAAGGGCAAAAACTGTTTCTTCGTTCTGGGTTTTAACGTTCCAGTTATTTATTCTCATATTGGCAAAACTCCTTTCTTTTCTTAAAATTATTTTACTCTTTATTATATCACTTTTTATAAGATTTCACAATATAAAAAAAGCTTTGAAAATAATTTTCAAAGCTTTAAGTATTTATATTTAATTTCCGGCAATATCTTCATAAACCTTTTCACCGGGGGCCCCATATCCCAAAACCTCACGGGCGATTTTTTCAATAAACTCTTCATCAAGTTTGGAATTAACAACATCCTCCAGCTGCTGATTTTTTAGTTGCTGGTCATATTTCTGCTGATTAAGTTCAGAAAGCTCACCGTTTTTAAGGGAAATGATTTTCGTCTGCAAGGAAACAATATTAATAAAACAATAAATACAAACTGCAATTGCTGCAATACGAACAAACAAAACTTTTTTCACTAAATTGTCTCCTTTCAGTCTTTTTCTTTATTATACAATATTTTT
>JAFZHO010000061.1 GCA_017554835.1 Clostridia bacterium | reverse complement strand
TTTAGAAAGAATATATAAAATCAGTTCAAAGGACGCTATATTATTTTTTTCGTCAAGTTCCTCGTTATAATGGGCGTTTTGAGGAAAATTAAGTCCTGCCATTGCAAGACCTTTTTCGTTTATTCCGTCGTAAAAAAGCGGATAATTCTCGCTAACATGGGCCATTCCCAAAATGGCGTAATGACTTTTTATAGTTTCTCCGTTTTTAAAATTAAGAAAAAAATTACGGGGAGCGATTGTTACTCTCTCCCCGTATGAAAATTCATAATCAAGCGTTCTTCCAAAATAGAAGTCATCTGTTTTATATGTTATAGCAGTGCACATTCTGACTTTCTCCTTTTTAATATTTGGAAAAGTCAGTTTCGCTATTTTATTTCAACAACGGTCACTCCAAGTTCACCCTCGCCGTATCGGCCGGGGCGTTGGGATTTTACGTGCCTGTGTCCTCTCAGATAAGCCATTACCGCCGTTCTCAATGCGCCTGTTCCTTTTCCATGAATTATTGTAACCTGAGAAAGTCCTCCTATACATGCATCATCAAGAAACTGGTCAATTTCTATATAGGATTCCTCCGCCGTTTTTCCACGAAGGTCAAGTTCCGGTTTGGCTTTTGTTCTATTTACCTGAGCGGTGGATTTTCTTATATAGTTTGTTACGCTTTTTTCAGGAGCGTTTTCAACAAGTTTCAGATTATCCTCCCTCACTTTTACGCTCATTATACCAAGCTGAACGGTATAATTTCCGTTTTTATCTTTGAGAGCAGAAATATTGCCTTTTTTATCAATATCCATAACGATTACGGTATCTCCAAGCTTCAATGGACGAGGCAATTTATAGTTTTCTTTAACTCTTTTTATAACGGGGTCGACTCTATCCTCCATATTTTTGATACGGGATTTAAGTCCGTGGGTTTTTTCTCTATATTTCTCGTTGAATTTATCTCTATCGTTCTCTTTTTTGATTTCTTTCAAATCGTTAAGAAGTTGTTCTGCCTCGATTTTGGTTTTCTGAAGAATCTGTTTTGCCTGAGATTTTGCTTTTTCTATCTCGATTTCTTTTTCTTTATATATTTTTTCTCTTTCTTTTTCAAGTTCTTCCTTGATTTTTTCAATTTCAAGGTTAAGGGCTTTAGTTTTTGATTTTTCGGATTCCACGTTTCTGCGATTTTTTTCAAGTTTTGATAAAACGTCTTCAAGTTTTATATTCTCAGAAGAAACAAAGTTTTTAGCTCTTTCAACAACCTCGGAAGATAGTCCAAGCCGTTTTGATATTGCAAAGGCGTTGGATTTTCCCATTACTCCGATCAGAACCTTATAAGTAGGTCGAAGGGTATGAACGTCGAACTCGCAACTTGCATTTTCCACGCCATTTGAGGTAAGAGCATAGGTTTTAAGCTCTGCATAATGAGTGGTAGCCGCAAGAAGAGCACCTTTTTCACGAACGCTTTCGATAATAGATACTGCAAGAGCAGCACCTTCGACGGGGTCTGTTCCCGCCCCAAGTTCATCGAATAAAACAAGGTCTCTGAATGATACCGACTCAAGAATTTTAACAATATTTTTCATATGGGATGAAAAAGTTGACAAAGACTGTTCAATACTTTGCTCATCGCCAATATCGGCATAAATATTTTCAAAAACGCAAAGTCGGCTTTCTTCCTGGCAGGGAACAAAAATTCCGCTCGCTGCCATAAGACTTAATAGTCCAAGAGTTTTTAAAGTAACGGTTTTGCCTCCCGTATTTGGTCCCGTTATTATAAGAGAATCAAAATCAATACCAAGGCAAACATCAACGGGCACAACGGTTTTTGGGTCTAAAAGCGGGTGCCTTGCTTTTTTTATATCGATAATACCGTCATCATTCAAAAGAGGTTTTATACCTCTTATTTCGTCTGCAAAATTCGCTTTTGCAAATATTAAATCAAGGTCAACAAGAATATTATAGTTAGAAATAAGAATCTCTGAAATTGCGCCTACTTTTTGAGAAAAGTCCTGCAAAATCCGTTCAATTTCCTCTTTTTCGGCGATTTTAAGCATTTTTATTTCGTTATTTATTTCAACAACCGAGGAAGGTTCTATAAATACCGTCGAACCTGCTTTTGAAACGTCGTGAACAATACCTTTTATATCGTTTTTATGCTCAGATTTAACGGGAACAACGAATCGGCCGTCCCTCATGGTTATAACGCTATCCTGAAGATATTTCTGATTGGTCTGGGAATGAATGATTTTCTGAAGATTTGCTCTCACGTTTTCGTTTGAGGAAATTATTTTTCTTCTTATTCTGAATAGTTCAGGAGAAGCGTTATCCGAAACCTCTTCGTCGGATAAAATGGCAGAAGAAATCTCCTGCTCAAGATTTTTATTTGGTTCAAGAGCAAAAAACATTGGCAAAAGAATATTTTCTTTTTCGTCGGATATGTAGTTTTTGATGCTTCTTGAAAGAAAAAGAATATTCCCGATATTTCTAAGTTCTCTCAAAGAGAGTATTCCACCTGCTTCGGCTCTTTTTGAAGAAGCAGTTATATCGCAAAGCCCATAAAAAGATGGATTTCCGAATCTATAAGTAAGTTTCAGAGCGCCATCAGTCTCATCTATTAGTTTCTGAGCTTTTTCAAGACTTTCTTCAGGGCGAATTTTAAGAATTCTCGCCTTCGTTTCCTGACAAGCAGAAAAACTTGACAGTCTCTCAAGAATTTTATTATATTCTAATGTTTTCAGGGATTTTTCACTGAATTTATTCATATTTCTTCTCCGTATAAATAGTTAACATAATATCGACTTATAAAAGTCAAGCGTATCCATTTTTTTCTCAAGTTTAAAGATACAATAGTTCTCGGTTATGTAATTAAGAAGCTGAATACTCTCCTCCGAGGTCTTAAAAGAGAATATTTTTTTGATATCTCCATAAATAATAAATCTCATGCAGGTAATAACTGCAGGCGTCATCAAAAAAGTATTGATTCCGCATTTCTCACAGTTAATTTTTCCTTCTGTTATAAGAAAATATGCCTTTTCCCCTTCTTTGATTTCTTCTTCGCATTTGGAGCAAAGAATAACGTCGGGGGTAAAACCAATAAGACACATAAGTCGCAGTTCAAAAACGGATTTTATAAGAGTTTTTGACTTTTCTCCCTTGCAAAGAAGGTGCAAACTATTAAGCAAAAGACTAAGCGCTTCGGGACACGTCTCCCTTTCGGGTAGTGAATAGTCGCAAAGCTGCAAAAAATACTGCCCTAAAGAAAGAGATTCCAGATCTTTTGTCAGATCAAAGAAGCTTTCAATTACCTGTCCATCATTCAGGGAATATTTCTCTTTATTTTTGAAGATAACGAAATCACAATAGGAAAAAAGCTGGCTGCAAGATGATAATCTGCTCTTTTTTCCTTTGGCACCGCCGGCAAAAACGCTGATTTTTCCGTATTCTTTTGTAAAAACCGTTATAACTTTATCTTTTTCGCCCGAAACTGCTTCTCTTATAACGATACCTTGAACCTTTAAAAGCATTTTTATCACCCTTGAGACTTCTTTTCCTTTTCCTCTTGAATCATATATAAAGCGGCATAGATACTGCCTGTTAATTTGAATAATTCCCAGATATAATCCTTCATTTTAAAAATCCTTTCAATATTTTTTCTATTAAAAGCATTTGTAAAGAATTATAAACTATGCAAGGAATTATTTCTCTATTCGTAAAATCCGAAATTGCGCATTAAATTAGCGTTATTTCTCCAGTCGTTCTTAACCTTGACGTCAATCTCATAATAATACCAAATTCCGCCCTCAAGATACCAACCGTTCTTTG
>JAFZHO010000060.1 GCA_017554835.1 Clostridia bacterium | reverse complement strand
TTTTTTTATTTTTCCGCAAATAGGACATACTGCCAAAATTTTGTGGTTATATTTCCCTATGGGAAGAGAAAAAACCTCAAGAGAATTATATAGATATAAAAGACTCATATTGGAAAAATTTTCGCAGGACTGACAAAAAAGCTCCGAGGATTTTCCAAGCTCTTTATACTTAGCGTTTATCATAAAATCACTTCCTTTTTATATTATACAATAATTCTATCGAATTTGAAAGAAAAATGTTGTATAATATTTTAAATAGGAGATGCAAAGAGGTGAAAAAATGAGAAGAATAATGTGTCTTATACTTGCAGTGATAATGGTTTTATCATGCCTTGCTGCAACTATTTTTTCTTTTACCGCAAAGGCAAAAGAAGATAGGGAAATGAGAGGGGTCTGGGTTGCAAGCGTTTATAATATAGATTTTCCATCAAAGCAGAATCTTTCTTCTGCAAAAATGAAAAAGGAGCTTGATAATATAGTCGAGACTGTCAAAGAAACAGGACTTAATACTATATTTTTTCAGGTCCGTCCCTGCGCCGATAGTCTTTATAATTCTTCTTATTTTCCCTGGTCGGTATATTTGACGGGCACTCAGGGAAAAGCACCTGATAACTCTTTTGACCCGCTTTCCTATATTATAAAAAAAGCCCACGAAAATAATCTTGAACTTCATGCCTGGATAAATCCTTATAGAATTTTAAAAGGAACGCAGCAAAAACCTAATAACGATATAAATTCTCTATCTGATTCTCATATTGCAAAAAAACATCCTGAATGGACCGTTAAATATGAAGATGGAGGACTATATTTCAATCCCGGCATTCCCGAGGTGAGAGAGCTTATAGTTGAATCTGCCCTTGAAATAGTGAAAAACTATGATATTGACGGGCTTCATATGGATGATTATTTCTATCCGTCAAAGGTTAACTACGTAGATGAAAACGGCGTAGAGAGAGAAGCGCCATTTGATGATTCTGATGCATTTCTAAAATACGGAAACGGAAAAAGTCTTGAAGATTTTCGAAGAGACAACGTTAATAAACTTGTTAAAGAACTTTATGATAAAGTAAAGAAAACAAAAAAAGATTGTGAATTCGGAATTTCCCCATTTGCAATATGGGCGAATGCTTCAAATAATCCCGAAGGGTCTGATACAAAAGGCGCAGAGGCCTATTACGACCATTATGCCGATACGAAATATTGGGTAAAAAATAAAATGGTTGATTATATTGCGCCTCAGATATACTGGCCAATCGGATATAAAATCGCCGAATATAAAACTATTTGCGACTGGTGGGAGAATGTCTGTCGTGGAACAGGCGTGAAATTATATATAGGACATGCGGCATATCAATTCGGAACAAGTGATATCTGGAAAGATAAAAACGAAATTAAAAATCAGCTTGACTATGCAAAAGAAAAATCAAGCTACAAAGGTTCTATCTTCTACGGGTATTCAAATATAAAGGATAATTTCTACGAAATAAAGGATATTCTGAAAAACTATTATTCAAAAACCGATAAGAAAGAGGAGACACCTGCCCCTGATAATTCTTTTTCTCCTATCTTGGATGAAAATGGAACAATATATATTTCCCAACCTGAAAACGGATATAAAACATCCTCGGATAAAGCGGGGATAATTGGATTTTGCGATAAAAACTACGAACTTACCGTTAACGATAAGAAAATCGAAGTAACAAAATCCGGATTTTTCGGTTATTATCCCGAGCTTGAAATAGGAGAAAATATATTTGTCTTCAAAAATGGTTCAAAAAGTTATACATATATAATATATAGAACAAACCCCTCTGCTTCAAAACCTAATGAATTTGAAATAGGGGAGAGTTTTCCTTTATCTGATATGATATTTAATTCGGGGGAGAAAATAAATCTTTCCGTTGCTTTGCCAAAAGGCGCAAAGGTAAAGGCGGAGTGCGATGGAGTTTATATAAATCTTTCTGAAAAAGATGGGATATATAGCGGAGAATTTACCTTGCCCGTATATGATGGAAAAGAATATATCGATCTTGGAAAGATAACTTATATTGCCGAAAAGGATGGAAAGAGGATTTCCGGAGAATCAAAGGGGAG